>NZ_JAVDQG010000003.1:300000-542699 GCF_031454155.1 Desmospora profundinema | reverse complement strand
GCCGCTTTTCGCTCCAGGTGTTCGCGCTCCATCTGCTCCGCTTCCAGACGTGCTTGGCGCTCCGCTTCTTCTTGGGCACGGCGTTCGGCTTCTGCCTGCTCTTCCGCTTTTCGCTCCAGGTGTTCGCGCTCCATCTGCTCCGCTTCCAGGCGTGCTTGGCGCTCCGCCTCTTCCTGAGTCCGGCGTTCGGCTTCTGCTTGCTCTGCCGCTTTTCGCTCCAGGTGTTCGCGCTCCATCTGCTCCGCTTCCAGACGTGCTTGGCGCTCCGCTTCTTCTTGGGCACGGCGTTCGGCTTCTGCTTGCTCTGCCGCTTTTCGCTCCAGGCGTTCGCGTTCCAGGCGTGCTTGGCGCTCCGCCTCTTCCTGAGTCCGGCGCTCGGCTTCTGCCCGTTTTGCCGCTTCACGCTCCAGGCGTTTGCGTACAATTTGTTCCGCTTTCAAGCGTGCTTGGTGTTCCGCCTCTTCCTGAGCCTGTTCTTTCGTTTCCCCCGATTCCTCTTGCCGCTTCAGGCGTTCACGCTCTCTCTGTTCCGCTTCCAGCTTTGCCTTTCGGGCTTGTTCAAGCCGCTGTTGCAAAACACTGGAGGAGTGAGAGGGGGGATCCGGATGGTAAGAGGGCACCGGAGGGATATCCGCTTGTGACTCCGACTGGGTCTGATCCTGCTTTTTTACAGCTTCCGATGAGGAAGGCTCCACCTGCATCGGTGGAGCGGAGGATGCCTCTTTTTTGACACCCGAACGGCGCAATAAGTGATCCAATACTCCTTTGGAATCCCGTCGTTTTAAGTAAGTTTCCAATTGGGACGACACATATCGCGACGGCCGGTTAAAACTGCGCTGGATAAACCTTCCCAATGGCTTCGGGAAATTTGTTTCCGGAGGCAGCTTTTTAATTGGCTCATCCAACATGTGTCCGGTGAATAACATATACAAAAGATTTCCCCAATCAATGACCGGGTCCGGCAGCGTTCGTCCGTCCACGCCACAGAAAAGAATCTGAAGTTGCCCCTCTTCTGTCATTCCGATATTGGACGGATGGAGCAGTGTGTACATCCGTAACGGTTTTTCTTTCAACACGTCTTCCACAGGAAACAGGGTGCGCACCCACTCCAAAATCGTATCTTCATCCACACCGCCGCGAGCCACGGTTTCATTCAACCGTTCCCGGTACGCGACATAAGGCCGGATAAAAACCAATGACCGCTCTTCCGAAAACACCTGGGTATATGGGAGGATGAGCGGATGGTTTTTCAAAGAGAGATACTGTTGGATTGCCCGGGGCGGCGCCGGCTTTTGCAGTTGGGTGTGTTGCAGGTAGACCTTCTCCCCACCCACCGTCGCCGTTGCCCATTCCCCCTGGAAAAAGGGTTCGACGGTTTCGATCTGGTATTGGTCCCGGTATCGTTCCCCGACTGTAAAAAACGACAACGTCCTCTCCCCCACTTCTCTATTTCAACCATTCCCAATTTCCTTTGATTGGTCAAAGAACATCATTTTCAGAATACCACAGGCTTCCACAAGCGTACAGACACATTCCGCGTAAATACACATTTATTCCCGTTTATTCGACAAAGACCGCCCCCCACCTTGGATGATACGGCTGGCTTATTTACCCCTTCCATTCCACCGGCGTCCCTTCGGCATTTAAACGCCAACGACCGTGGACCAACCGGGTTCCTCCCCACCACCAATCCATTCCCAATATATCCACGCGGTCCACTTCTCCCGCCAGCACGGCCTCTCCTTCTGATGTCAGTCGAATGGGACCGTCGGTGATCGTGCGATCCGGACTCGACCCCTCTTTCCAGTTCGTATCGAGTAGGGGCCGCCCTTCGGAAGCAGTCAGTTCATTTAATATAGCTGCAAAATGAACATCGGTTAATCCATCCCTCGGACGCTCCGCAGCTACTCTTTGGAATATTTCATAAAAATCGTCATACCCTTCCTGCACCAGACGGAGAGCTTGTTCCTCCACCCGGTTTAATCCGTTTCTTTCAGATGGAAGGTATTCCAAATGACAGCGGAAGGCATCATGGAGATGAAACAAAAACAGCTCCTCTCGCAACCAACGATGTACTGCGATTGGCGTAGGAGAAACAAAGGCATCCCATGCACCCTCCGCCCTCTCCAACTCCCTTTCCTCCATGGGCCAGCGCCCATCCCAGAGTTGATTCAAATCTGCTTCGGTGACGGTTGTCCGTTGCGGCACTTCCACCAAAAAAACTGATTTTAATCCCAATTGACGAATACGAACCGCCAGGTATAACAACGTCAACTGATCATAGCGGTCCGAATTATACCATAACGCAACGGAAGTGGAAGGCGGAATCCGCTCCAACCGTTGTTCCTGATAACGACAGATCATCTCCATCTGTTCACGCGGAAAGCCGATCCGTTCTTCAAAAAAAGCGGCCCGATGCCGGATCCGCTCTTCTATCGTCCAATCCCGGGAAAACGGACCAAAATCCATCATTTCCCGCCAGACAAATACTTCTCCCTCGATCCGGGTCCATGTGCGCAACCGCTCTCCCCATTCCTCTCCGTTGACGATATGGATCACGCCAGTTCCCCCTTGTTCCGATCAAATTGTCACCTTCCAGCATGACATATTCATACGGAAGACGCCACCCATTCGATTAGTACTACAGTTGCATTTGTACTAAACGTGTATATGAGTGTGGATTGATCGGGCTGGCGGGCTGTCTTCGATCTCTTGCAAAAAGCGCAAAGGATCGCAGCCATCCCACCACCCTCCCTTCTCACATCTGCACCTGCTCTTTAAGTACAACTGTAGTATTAAGGCGTGTCTGAACAATCCGTAGGACGAGATCCCTGGTCGGTACCCGTCTTCGTTTCGTTGCAAAAAAGCGCACATAGCGAGTGACCCAGGCGCGACTTGTGCTCTGTGAGTGCAAAGGCGAAGCAAGGACCGTACCGCCCCCCTCTACTCACAGAAATTAAATGACTTAACAGGCCTTAACAGACAATGTTCCTTGCTCCACCACCGGTTCCCCCGATAGAATAGAAAACATGAAAACCTTTATCGCCCACAGGAGGAACTTATGAAGCAAAGCCGCTCTTCTGCCTTACATAAAGAAGCGTTGGATGTCATCGTCGGTGGGGTAAACAGCCCTTCCCGATCTTTTCGAGCTGTAGGGCTGGACCACCCTCTCTATATGAAACGGGCACAGGGTGCTTATTTTTGGGATGAAGACGACAACCGTTATATCGATTACCTGGCCGCTTTCGGCCCCATCATCCTGGGACATGCCCATCCCCATGTCACTCAAACCATTCAAAAAGCAGCCGCCGACGGGGTGTTATACGGAGCGCCGACAGAGAAAGAGCTACGGTTTGGACGTCTATTACGGGAGGCGATCCCTTCCTGCCAACAACTCCGCTTCGTCAACAGCGGCACAGAAGCAGTCATGAGTACCATTCGCCTTGCCCGGGCATACACCGGGCGGGATAAAGTAATCAAATTCGCGGGATGCTACCATGGCCATTCCGATCTGGTGCTGGTGGCCGCCGGATCCGGACCGTCCACCTTGGGCACTCCCGACAGCGCCGGAATCCCCCAAAGTTTGGCCAGTGAAGTCATCACGGTCCCATTTAACGATGCAGCAGGGTTAAAGGAAGCCCTGAACCGCTGGGGAGAGCAGGTGGCTGCGGTTTTGGTGGAGCCGTTAGTGGGAAACTTCGGGATCGTGGAGCCCAAACCGGGCTTTTTGGAAACGATCAATCAGCTGGCTCATGATGCCGGCGCTTTGGTTATTTATGATGAGGTCATCACCGCTTTCCGCTTTCACTATGGCGGTGTTCAAACCTGGTATGGAGTAGAGCCCGATCTGACAGCCCTCGGAAAAATTATCGGCGGCGGCCTGCCCATCGGTGCCTACGGAGGAAGACGGGAAATCATGGAACAGGTGGCGCCCATGGGACCCACCTACCAAGCGGGCACCATGGCGGGAAACCCTCTCTCCATCTCGGCGGGAATCGCATGCTTGGAAGCACTCTCCCAACCGGATGTCTATACGGAATTGGACCGCAAGGGGCGCCGTTTGGAAGAAGGCATACGCACCATGGCCCAGCGGGCAGGCATGCCCATTCAGGTAAATCGGACCCGAGGAGCTCTCACCCTCTATTTCACCGATCATCCGGTGACTGATTATGAAGGGGCAAAAGCCGCTGATGGTGAACAGTTCGGCCGTTTTTTCCGGGCCATGCTGAATCAGGGGGTTTATCTGGCCCCGTCCAAATACGAAGCCTGGTTTTTAACAACCGCTCACTCGGATGAAGACATCGACCACACGCTGGAAGCCGTAAAAACCGCTTTTTCCCAGCTCTGATCTGGAGGTTGTGTAATGGACCCGACAGCTAGTCTGTACCAACGGATGGGAGGAGAGGAAACCATCCGTAAGATCGTGGAATCGTTTTATCCGCGGGTGCAGCAAGACCCTCTCCTGGCACCGCTGTTTCCTAAAGACATCGAACCGGTGATGGAAAAGCAGCGGCAGTTTCTGACGCAATTCTTCGGCGGCCCCGCCTTGTACAGCCGTGTACACGGCCATCCCCGGCTGCGGGCACGCCACCTTCCCTTCCCCATCACTCCGAAACGAGCAGAAGCCTGGCTCCGGTGCATGTCGGAAGCTCTGGACGAAGCCGGAATCAAAGGGGAGTTGCGAGATGAAATGTGGAGCCGGCTCTATTTCACCGCCGCTCATATGGTAAACCAACCGGGAAAAGAAGGGGAATAGCTCTTTTACCGCCCGTCATCCCACACTCAACGAAAGAACCGCCTCCTTGGGCGGTTCTTTCGTTGTCAGCAAATGCTGTGGTTATATTCTTTGCGAGCGGGAAAACCCCTGGCTTCAGCTATGGGGATGAAAGCGAGCATCGTTCGGTATCCCCCTTGTGGGGATGCTAAGAACGACAAATTCTGAAAAGTCATTTACAAACATACGTTCTATGGATACAATGAAGAGTAGTTGCTCCTTGAAAAGTGGATAGCATATGGGGTTGTGCAAGCCAATCGTCTTGCACGTAAAATGCTATGCGTACCTCAATTGTTGGAATGAAATGCGAAAACCAAGCAGTCATTCCAAACGTAAGACATGGCAACTACACTCTTTTTAACCGTGGGGCTCACGGGGTTCGCTTGGTAAATTTCTCCGGGTTACTGGAGATTACCCAAGAATCCCCTGCGTTTACGCATGGGGAGTGTCAAAGCCCATCACTCCTATGTAGAACCCGAACTGCGGGAGACGTCCCGTTCGTAAGGCACTCCCCCCATCCCCTTTTCCGCCTCCTCCACCGAAGATCGGGGTGAAACGTTGTGAACCAGCTCCCCACGCCGTACCGGAGACGGAACTTCCCGATTGTCCGGCACTCCGTAGATATCTCTATCCCGCCTGATCCACTTGATGAATACATAACCCAGCATACCCCCGTAGATTCCCTCCTGCATGATCTTCATAATCACGCCGCCCATTTGTTGATCGTCCCTCGGATCCATCATCGATAGTACGCTCTCTCCACCGGTATAGGAGGCGAACAGCACATGGTCGGCAAAAATGATCAAGGCGCAAGCGGGAGTCAGCAGCACACCTGCAGCTGCAATATAGGCCATCTTGCGCAGGGGGGTAAGGAGCGTGTACTCCGGCAAGGGAGACAAAACCGGCCACCACATCAAGCCCGCCGCCGCCATCAATACAAAGTGGGCCGACCACTGAAGCGAATGGGTTCCCATCAACGCATCAAAGACGGCCGGAATATGGTAGATGGAAAACAGGCCGTTAAACCATACCAGAGCGATGAGGGGCTTGGTTCCAAAACGGAGGAATCGGTCCAGCCCTTTCCACCCCCATATCACCTGCCACAGCCAATCGGGAATCCCACGGATAAGAAGTGGCGGAACCACCAGATAAAGGATGGATTGCTGAAACATATGGACGCTGAACAATTCATGACCGATCCATGCCAATGGGCTTCCCAAAGCCAAGTAGAACAGGAGCAGCCCCCCCAAAAAAAGGATCTTCCGTGAAGGGGCCACCCGTGATGAGCCATGGAAACGCGATCGCCAACGGCCGGTAGCAGACAAGTAGAGAGCTGCCACCACCAACACCAACAGATTGAGTCCTCCATTCCACAACTGGGGAACAAAGAACTGCTTCCAAAGAACCTCCATCCGTATCTTCCCCTCTTATGCCATCATTCCCATCAGGTATACGACCGTGAAGATGAATACCCATACCACATCGACAAAGTGCCAGTACAGACTGGCAACGTAAAATTTCGGTGCCGTGTGAACCGTAATCCCTTTATGGCGTGCCTGGATCATCAAACCGATGATCCAACACACCCCATATAACACGTGGCTTCCGTGTGTACCCAACAGCAGGTAAAACGAGGACCCAAAAGCACTGCTGGTCAGGGTGTGCCCCAGGTGCGTATATTCAATAAACTCATAGATCTCCACTCCGAGAAAAACAGCCCCCAGCAAAATCGTCAATCCAAACCAACGAATCATCTTCTTTACATCATTTTGGTGCATGGCCATGATGGCAAACACACTGGTCAAGCTGCTGGTGAGCAGGACCACAGTAGCCAACGCCACCACAGGCATTACAAATATCTCAGGGGGAGTGGGCCCATCTAGGGTCTCTCCTTTTAAAGCCAGGTAAGTGCCGAACATCGTCGCAAAGAGAGTCGTTTCCGCACCGAGGAACAACCAAAAACCAAGAATCTTGTTTTTCCCTTCCAGCGTGGCCCTTTCCGGTTCCGCAGGAAGACCAGCCACTGATGCCGTCTTCTCTTCAATCTTCATGATCCGTTCACCCCTTCTTCCAACTCCTTTGGATGGAGGTGGTAGCCGTGATCCTCCTCAAAGGAGCGGACATATAAGGTAACGATTACAACCGCCAACCCCAGGAAGCCCACCTCGATGCTGTGAAAAACAAAGCCGAGTCCAGAGATGAAAAAACCCAGAGTCATAACGAACGGCAGGTAGTTGGGAGAGGGCATGTGAATCGGCCCCAACGGTTCCGCCGGCGGCATGCGGTCGTTTCCTTCCTGCTTTTCCAACCACCAGGCATCCAAGCCCCGGATTTGGGGGACCTGAGCAAAGTTGTACTCCGGGGGCGGGGAAGAAATCGACCATTCCAATGTACGGCCATCCCACGGATCCCCTGGGGCCTGTTGTCCCTTGATTACAGTACGCAGCACATTAAACACCAAGCAGAAAACTCCCGCCGTCATCAGGAACGTACCCAAGGTGCTCAGAAGATTGTTCAGCTCCAAACCGTATCCCGCCTCATAGGTGAAAACACGCCGAGGCATCCCGAACAATCCCAAGAAGTGCTGCGGGAAAAAAGTAAGGTGAAAGCCTAAGTAAAAAAGCCAGAAATGCCACTTACCCCATTTTTCATCCAAAAAGGTGCCGAAAATCTTGGGCCACCAGTAGTAAAATCCGGAAAAGAAGCCCAGCACGACGCCCCCAATGATTACATAATGGAAGTGAGCGACCACAAAATAAGTATCGTGAAATTGAAGATCAGCCGGCACGACGGCCAGCATGACGCCAGTCACCCCACCCATGACAAACGCTACGATAAAACCCGTTGCAAACAGCATCGCCGTAGTAAATCGAATACGGCCGCCCAACATGGTGAAAAGCCAGTTAAACACCTTAATCCCGGTGGGAACCGCGATGGCCATGGTGGCCACCGCAAAGATCGTGTTGGCGATGGGACCCAGTCCGACGGTAAACATATGGTGCACCCATACCATAAATCCGAGAAATCCGATTAAGACCACCGCAAACACCATGGAGTGATAACCAAACAGACGCTTTTTGGAAAAGGTGCTGATCACATCCGAAAACACGCCAAACGCGGGCAGCACCAGGATATACACCTCCGGATGGCCGAAAATCCAAAAAATGTGCTGCCACACTGTTGCATTACCGCCTCCGTTAGTGGCAAAAAAATTGGTCTCAAACAGACGGTCAAACATCATCATAAATAATCCGGCAGTCAATGGCGGAAAAGCGAACAAGATCAAAGCCGATGTCACAAACGTCGTCCAAGTAAACAGCGGCAGGCGCAGATACGTCATACCCGGTGCCCGCATATTGATGATGGTCACCAGGAAGTTGATTCCGCTGATCAAGGTCCCAATCCCGGCAATTTGCAATCCCAGCACATAATAATTGACACCCGGTCCGGGACTAAAATCATTGAGCGCCAAAGTGGCATAACTCGTCCACCCGGCATCAGGCGCTCCGCCGAAGATCCAGCTGATATTGAGCAGCAGCCCTCCGGCAAAATACAGCCAAAAGCCGAGGGAATTAAGAAAAGGAAAAGCCACATCTCGGGCTCCGATTTGCAAGGGCACAATCACATTCATCAGACCGAATAGGACCGGGAGCGCCACCAAGAAAATCATTGTGGTACCGTGCATGGTCAGCAGCTGATTAAAAACATCACCCAAGATGAATTTATTGTTGGGAAACATCAGTTGAATCCGAATCAACAGGGATTCCAGCCCTGCGATGGCAAAGAAGAGTCCACCACCGATCAAATAGAGAATCCCAATCTTCTTGTGATCCACCGTTGTGATCCAATCCCATAACCAGTTCTGTTTCACCCGGTCCAAGTATTGTTCGTTGTAGCCTCCGGTCAAAATTGCCGCCAGGAATAAGGCAACGACGATCAATATAATCAGTGTGGCCATATAGTATTCCCTCCTCGCAGAACACGGTGCGTCATTTCAATTCCAAGAGGTACTGCACGATCGCATCGATCTGCTCCTCTGTTAAATGATCAAAAGCCGGCATCCGATTGCCAGGTTTGACCCCTTGGGGATCCACCATCCATGTGGTCAGATTCTCCCGGTTGTTGTCGATTACACCAGCAATCCGCGTCCGTTTACTAAATGCGTTCAGCGTGGGACCTGTACTCCCCTGGACGGGATATCCGGCGTTCTCGACGGCATGGCAACCGATACAGTTTTGCCCCACCAGCCTCTGCCCTTCCCTGCCCCTATCACTTTGCGGAGTGGAATCCGGGCTTTTTTGGGAAGCGATCCACTCGTTAAACTCCTCAGGGGGATGGGCGATGACACGAAAATTCATAAGCGCGTGAGCGGCACCGCACAACTCCGCACATTTGCCTTCATAAATGCCGGGCTTGTCCGCCTGCAGGACGAGACGGGTGTTGCGCTCGGGATTCAAGTCTTCTTTTCCGCCCAAGCTAGGCACCCAAAAAGCATGGATAACGTCATGGGCTCTTAAAATGAATTCGATCTTTTTCCCGGTGGGAATATGGACTTCATTCGCGGTATTCACTCCAAACTCCGGATATTCAAACCCCCACCAGTATTGATATCCGATCACATTGACACGGATGGACTCGGCTGGATCCGGCTTTTCATTGATGTTAAAAGTGGTCGCAATCGTAGGGACAGCCAGGATCACCAGCAGGATGATGGGAACGACTGTCCACAACACTTCCAGCTTTTTGTTTCCTTCCACTTGTTCCGGAATCTCACCCTCTTGGCCGGGTCTCTCCCGGTAGCGGATCACGATATAGATATAAAGTACCGCCACCACCAAGACCACCAAGGTCATGATACCGGTACTGAGGTAGATCAGCTTTAACTGCTCACGACCCACCGGACCAGCCGGATCCAGCACGGACATCGATGGATTGGTGCAGCCGGCGGACACCAAGATGAGTGTCAGCCAGACGAACCAGTGCCTCAAACCGCTTTTCCCACCCATGCCATCACCCCCACCCTCCGTTACTCTTTATCCAGCAAAGTGAATGACCGCCGCCATCCATCCCAACAGATATACCAGAGACAATCGGAAAACCTGACGGGCCCAGCGATCCCGCTTATATACCCATCGTCCCGCCCCTATCCAACCACCAAAAGCGAATCCCAGCGGTATCACTACCCACAGGTACTCCCACGACACGTACCCCAGCAAAGGAAGCAACCCTGAAATCGGGAGAAGCACCCAGGCGCAAGCCGCCATCTGCTCCCATGTTTCCCTCCATCCCCGCACCACCGGCCACATGGGAATGCCCGCCTTGCGATATTCCGCTTCCTTCAACAGTGCCAGCGCATAAAAATGAGGGGGTTGCCAGAAAAACAAGATAAAAAACAGCACCCAAGCCGGCCACCCCATCTCTCCGGTCACCGCCGTCCACCCGATCACAGGGGGGACAGCACCTGCAACACCGCCGATAACCGTGTTCCAAGGGGATTTTCTTTTGAACCAAGCGGTATAGACAAAGACATACCATCCTACTCCCACCGCACCCCAAACGGCGGAGAGAACGTTGACACACCTAAGCAGGATGATCAGTCCCAGCAAAGAAAAACCCCACCCGATCCAACGGGCGCTCCTCCACGAGATCCGGCCAGCGGGAATCGGACGTGTACGGGTTCGGGACATCCATGGATCGATATCACGGTCGTACACGTTATTCCAAACACATCCACCCGCCACTACCAAGAAAGTCCCTGCCAACGTCCAAAAAAATGTACCCGGCTGCCCCCATCCACCGGCAGCCAGTCGAAAACCGGCCACCGTCGCAATCAGGTTGGACAACGTGATACCTGGTTTCATCAAACTCAGATAGTCCTTCCACAGGGGAGGGGAGACGGTTTGGATCCGTGATCTCCCAAGCACTTCCTTCCCGATTTCCGTTCCGTGATCCAAACGAACGCTCTCCTCTCTGGAATCGATTTATGTAGAAATCCTCTACCTTACAGTCTCTATTTGCAGTCCCCTAGGTGGAGTCATCCATATCCTTCCGAAAGGAAAGGGTAAATATGTAAAAAATTGATTTTAAAGAACAAAAATATCCGGACATTCGTCCGGACCGTCTGAAACCGACTCCTGCGCTACGGGAGCTCGGTCAGAATTCTCTTTTTTTATTAAGATCAGTGTTGACGATATCCCTCTTTTATGCTGGAATTCGTTTATTCGGCCTGGCCCCTCAATGGTCAGAGTCTGAAGACTGTTTGCAGTGCCTGCCGGTACGGATCTTTTGGATGGCCGCCCCCAAAGCCAGGGTCCATAAAAAAATCAGCCAGGCGTAAACCCATGGATAGAAAGATGGAGGAACCCACCCCGTGCTGTCCAAAATGGTACGGGTATTGATCACAATGATGAACCCTCCCACCAACACACCCAAAAGTTGTGGCGGTATCCATTTGACACACCATGCCGCAATCGGAGCGGCCAAAACCCCTCCCAACATCAATGCCCCCACCCATGTCCAATCAATTTGAGAGGGACCCAACGCGATCAAAAAACCCAAAGAGGCAGCAACAGCCACGGCAAACTCACTGGTATCCACGGATCCGATCACTTTTCGCGGCTCCATTCCTTTATGGGAAATCAGTATGGGGGTGGTAAGCGGTCCCCACCCTCCACCGCCTGTGGAATCGGCAAACCCTGCAAACAATCCCAGAGGAATCGTCCATTTGCCGGGTTTCTTCTTTTTCATCAGTGGAACCTGTTTGACAAACAGAAAACGATAGAGGACATAGAAGCCCAGCAGAAACAAAAACGCCGAGATGAAAGGTCTAGCCAGGTCACCCGGAATATTGCTCAAAAAACAAGCACCCACAAAAGCACCCAACGCTCCCGGAACCATCAGCCGTTTAACAATAACCCGATCCACATTGCCAAACTTCCAATGAGAAATGCCGGATGCAGCAGTCGTTACCACTTCAGCCATATGGACAGAGGCGGAAGCAATTGCCGGCGCGATCCCGAAAAATAGGAGCAGTGATGTGGATGTAACCCCATAAGCCATCCCCAAAGCGCCATCCACTAGTTGGGCAAAAAACCCGATCAAAGCCAGGATAAGCAGTTTTTTCATAGACCCCTTCCTCCTGTCCCCGACCTTTCTGTACCCGACCATCCCTGAAGGATCTGTCGGAATAACCAAAACACAAAGCATCCTATGCCGGTCTCTTTCTTGGGGTTCCGCCTATAACAAAACCAAAGGGAAAACAGACAACCCATTTCCCAGGAAATACGGGGCATAGCGAGACCGGGAACGAAGTGACCCAGGCGAGACTTGTGCTCTGTGAGTGCATAGCGAGACCGGGAACGAAGTGATCCAGGCGAGACTTGTGCTCTGTGAGTGCATAGCGAGATCGGAAACGAAGTGACCCAGGCGAGACTTGTACGGTTCAGACGACAAAAAAACCGCTTTTTTTGAAGAAGCGGTTTTAACTGGACAACGTGTATAATCCAACCTTGCTGTTTTAATCCGGTCGATCAATAAGCCATGGTGGATGGAGTCTCTCCTTTTTCGCCCCTGGGACGAATCGTCTCTGCTTCCTCCCTTTCCATTCGTTTGTGTTCTTTCACCCAATGGTAGAAGGTATAGCCGAGAACACATCCATAAGCGATCTCCTGGATCGCCTTCATCACCACCGCACCCATCTGCTGGTCATCCAACGCGCTCATGAAACTGAATGCGACAGGCGCCTCTTGGAATGATTGATACAACAAAACATCGGAAAATACGATCAGGGCACAAGCGGGAGTGATCAGTATGCTGTCCCCGATGATATACCCCAGTTTCATCACTGGATTTAACGTATCTTTTTCCGGGACCGGACAAGTGATCGGCCACCACATCATAAAAGCGGCGAATCCCATAAAACCGTGAGAAGCCGCCATTAAAATGGAAGAGGACATGATCGCATCAAATACGACAGGCAAATGATACAGGGAAAAGAACCCGTTAAAGCAGATCAGGGTGACCAAGGGAAACGTCAGGACGCGAAACACCTTGGCTCGACGGGGGGTACTCCATAAAGGACGGTAAACCCAGGAGGGTAAGCCTAATAAAATCAAGGGCGGAACCACCATATAAACCAAGGCCATTTCCATCATATGTGCACTGAATGAATCATGGGAAAAGGTACTCACCGGCCCCGATGCAAAATAGAAGACAGCCAATGCAAACACAAACCCCCGCTGCTTCCAGATCGAAGGGCTCTCGTCATACCCCCATTTCCGCCGCCATGGACCAATCAAGGTAAAGTACAGCACACCCAGCAGAATCGTAAGGATCAGCGCTCCCGGACTGATCACACTCCAAAAATCAAAGCCGCCGTGATGCTGATGCATGATACTCCTCCTTTCCATTAAAGATGACCAGATTGTGAACATCTCGCTGATATGCGTTCCCCCTCGCCTATGGCGAGGGGGAACCAATAATTATAGGAAATCTCCTTCCAGAAGCCAGAGAGCCACTGCACACAGAATGCCGATAAAAAGCCCTGTCATCATAAAAGCGACCGTGATTTTATGCTTTTTCATATCCAGATGCATAAACGTGAACAGTTGCAGAAATACTTGGACCATCGCCAAGCCTACAATCACCGGGATGAGCAGGACAGGCGGCATGACTTCATACACTACTAAGGCGAAGGCTGCCGCAGTCAGCAGAATCATCAAGGCAAAGGACTTCACATGCTTGGCCGCACCTTCCGATGCAGGTGGTTTGGACGTTTGTTGTTGATTCGTCTGGACTTTGGTTTCCATACGTTATCCCACCTTTCCCATCAGATAAACGACGGTAAAGATGAAAACCCAGATCACATCTACAAAGTGCCAATAAAGGCTGGCCACATAAAACTTGGGTGCCGTCACTTTGGTCAGCCCCTGCTTTCTGGCCTGGATCATCAGCGAAGTGATCCAAATCACTCCAAACAGCACGTGAGCCCCGTGGGTTCCCAACAAAGTGTAAAAAGCGGAACCAAAAGCGTTGGTGGTAATGGCCAGCCCTTCGTTGGTGTAATGGATGAACTCATAAATCTCCAACACCAGGAAGGCCACACCGAGAAGCACCGTCACCCCGAACCAAAACTGGGTTTTCTTTAGGTTGTTTTCATGCATACCGACGATGCCCAATACACTGGTCAAGCTACTGGTCAGCAGGATCACCGTCGCCAGACCCACCAAGGGGATGCTGAACAGCTCTCCCTGGGTAGGACCACCCATCGTCGAATTCTGGAGGGCCAGATAGGTTCCGAACAAGCAGGCGAAGAGAACCGTTTCCGCCCCGATGAACAGCCAGAAGCCAAGGATTTTATTCCGGCCTTCCAATGTCGCTTTTTCCAGTTGGACGGGTGCGTCGGCATGGGTTTGCGTTTGCGTTTCTATGCTCGCCATTATGCCTTCGCCCCTTTCTGCGGATCGTTGTTCGCATCTGGAATATCCTTCAACGGAATGTAGTAGCCGTGATCATGGTTAAAGGAGTGGATGAACATAACCAGCACCACCATGACCAGTCCCAAAACTCCCACTTCCACGGAACGGAACACCCAGCCCAACCCGGAAATGAAAAATCCGAGGGTCATAAAGAAGGGCAAGTGGGTCGGAGAAGGCATATGAATCGGCCCAAGCGGTTCTGCCGGCTCCAATGTTTTATTCCCGGCCATTTTTTCATGCCAAAACGCATCCAATGCACGTACACGAGGCGTTTGAGCGAAATTGTATTCCGGGGGAGGAGACGAGATCGCCCATTCCAGTGTCCGGGCATCCCAGGGGTCGTTCCCGGCCGGCACCGCCTTCTTCGCACTGACAATGATGTTGATCAGCAGCACGACCGTACCGATCGCCATAAAGAATGCGCCAACCGTACTGATCTGGTTGAGCAGCGTTAACCCGTCATCCGCTTGATACGTGAAATGGCGGCGCGGCATCCCGAACAATCCGATGAAATGCTGGATGAAAAAGGTCAGGTGGAACCCGATAAAGAAGAGCCAAAAGTGCCATTTCCCCAGGGTTTCATTCAACTTGTGACCAAACATTTTCGGCCACCAGTAGTACGCACCGGAGAAGAGGCCGAACACGGTACCGCCAATCAGCACATAGTGGAAGTGTGCCACGACGAAATAGCTGTCATGGAATTGGAAGTCCGCCGCCGGGCTCGCCAGCATCACACCCGTCACTCCACCCAACACAAAGGTGGGGATAAAGCCGACAGCCCAAAGCATCGCCGTCGTAAATTGGATTTTCCCGCCCCACATGGTAAACAGCCAGTTAAATACCTTAATCCCGGTGGGGACGGCGATGGCCATCGTCAAGATCGCAAAGATGGAGTTGGGAACCGGTCCCATTCCAACGGTGAACATATGGTGCGCCCACACCATAAAGCCAAGGAACCCGATTAACATCGTCGCAAAAACCATGGAGGTATAACCGAAAAGACGTTTCTTCGCAAAGGTGGAAATCACGTCAGACATGATTCCAAATGCGGGCAGAATGACGATGTACACTTCCGGGTGACCAAAAATCCAGAACAAGTGCTGCCAAATGACCGGATTCCCGCCCAGCGCCACATCGAAAAAGGCGGTTCCAAAAATGCGGTCAAACATGACCAGGAACAATCCTGCCGTCAACGCGGGAAATGCAAACAGAATCAATGCGGAAGCGACAAAAGAGGTCCAAGTGAACAGCGGCATGCGCAGAAAGGTCATGCCAGGAGCGCGCATGTTGATGATGGTCACCAAAAAGTTGAGGCCCCCGATCAGGGTCCCGATCCCCGATACCTGTAGACCTAACACATAATACTCAATACCTGGACCGGCACTATATTCATTACCGGCGATCGGTACATAGTTGGTCCAGCCGGCATCCGGGGCATTCCCAAAAATCCAGCCCAGGTTCATCAGGATTCCGCCGGCCAGGAACAGCCAGAAGCCGAGGGCGTTTAAGAAAGGAAACGCCACATCCCGGGCACCGATCTGCAACGGAACCGCCACGTTCATCAGGGCGAACAACAGCGGCATCGCCACGAAAAAGATCATGGTGGTTCCATGCATGGTCAACAGCTCGTTAAATTCCCGCCCCACCATAAAATCGTTGTTGGGGAAGAAGAGCTGAATGCGGATCAACAGGGCTTCCAGCCCGCCGATGATAAAGAAGAATCCGCCACCCATCAAATAGAGAATACCGATTTTTTTGTGGTCAACGGTGGTGATCCAGTCCCACAACCAGTGAGACCGGAAGCGTTCCAACCACTGTTTGTTGTAGCCGCCCGTTAAAATCGCGATCAAAAAGAGGGCGAATACAAGCAAAATCACAATGGTAGCCAAGGTGTTCCCTCCTCCAGTCCAGTCATTTCCACTGGGCTGCCGCAAAAGGGCGGCAACCCTGGCTTCGGCCCGAACTTACTGTAGGCTCTTCAAATATTCCTTGAGATTGTCCATATCTTCGTCGCTTAAGTAATCAAAAGACGGCATGTAGGTGCCTGGTTTAATCTCTTCGGGATGTTTCAGCCATTCTTCCAGATTTTCGTCGTTGAACTCCAAAAGTCCGGCGATTTTCTCCCGATTGCCAAATCCGGCCAGATTGGGACCTTGATCCCCGCTGGTTTTCAGATCCGTACCATCAATGGCGTGGCAGCTCATGCAGTTTTGGGTAAACACTTCCTTACCGGCGGCTTCCTGCGCGTTTTGCGGTTCGGAGGAGGGGTTTTGCCGTTCTTCCACCCACTGTTCAAACTCCTGCGGTTCTTGCGCGATCACTTCAAAGTTCATCAAGGCGTGGCTCGCTCCGCAAAGCTCCGCACAGCGGCCTTTGTAAACACCCGGTTCATGGGCGTCCAGCCACATGGTGTTGGTGCGTCCCGGAATCAAATCCTGTTTCCCGGCCAACTTGGGCACCCAGAACGAGTGAACCACATCTTTGGACTCCAGTTCCAAATAGACCCGCTCACCGGTAGGAATCACCATCTCCTGCGCGGTCGTGATATCCAGATCCGGATATTCAAACTCCCACCAATATTGGTGAGCGGTCACCTTCACCCGCAGGGCATCGCCGTTCTCAGGCGCTTCTTCCGCCAAAGAGAAGGTTTTTTGCACCGTCGGGACCGCAAAGATGGCCAACAGGATAATCGGGATTACCGTCCACAAAATTTCCAGCTTGGTGTTCCCTTCCACCTGTTCCGGGATGGAGTTATCCCCCGGTTTGGCACGGAAGCGAATTAAGACGTAAACAAAGATGCCGATCACAACCACACAGACCAGGGTCATGATGTACACACTCAATTGAATCAAGCCCAGTTGCTTCTCAGCCACTGTACCCTTGGGATCCAATACAGACATGGTCGGTTCCTCACAACCGGCCATGACCAGGGCCACCAGAGCGATCAGCGTGAGGAAGCGTGCCGTGCGCCAAATCTTTTTCCCTCGACTCATACCCGTTTAACCCCGCTTTCTCTCCAGTTCAATCAGGCCAAAAACCATTGTATATGAAAGGTTGCACCTGCGGCACTACAAAATAAGAACACGAATGTAATCGTTATTTCAGACGGTTTGTCATGTCTGGCAAACATCCAATAACCGTTCCTGTTCAGCGGAACAGGATGGGATCGATAAACATCGCCAGCTGCATAACCGTCAGATACAGAAGGGAGTAGAGGAACATTTTACGGGCCCAGGCGTCATTCGTTTCCTTGGTCCACCCTGCCAAGGCGAGGTACAGATAACCGACACCCAGGACGAGCGCTGTCACCAAGTACAGCCAACCCACCACCCCGGTCGCGAAAAGGAGGAGAGAAACCGGCAATACCAGAATGATAAAGATCAGGGTTTGCCACTTGGTCTCTCGAAACCCCTTCACTACAGGAAGCATCGGGATCCCCGCTTCCCGATAGTCATCGGCTTTCATCATGGCCAAAGCGAAGAAGTGGGCCGGTTGCCAAACGAACATAAACAAAAACAGCACCCAAGCAGGCCATTCCAATCCACCTGTCACCGCTGCCCATCCGATTAATGGGGGCACAGCTCCGGATACGCTGCCCACCACCGTGTTCCAGTGCGTCGTTCGCTTGGTCCAAGCGGAGTAGAGGAAGACATAGGTGACAAACCCGATCGCTGCCAGGAATGCGGTTAGCGGATTAACCAGCGCCACCAGCAAGACCACGCCGGCCAAAAACAAACCAATTCCATACCAAAGTGCGGTCAGCGGTTGGATTCTGCCTGCTGCCACCGGCCGGTCTCTCGTACGTTTCATCAAGGGGTCAATGTCGCGGTCGATATAATTGTTGACCGAGCAGCCACCGGCGATCACCAATGCGGTACCCGCCAACATCGCCAGCAACAACGAATAGTCGATCGCGCCGTATCCGGCAAGCCAAAAGCCGGCGAATGCCGCCATCAAATTGGATGCATTGATCCCCGGTTTGGTCAAGGTCCAATAATCCCGCCAGCCGGCTTTGACAGCCCTGTCTGTCACCCTTGCGCCGTCGGTAAGGATCCCGCCTGAAGACTGCTGTGAGATGGGTCGTTCCACGGTACCCCTCCTTTCTATGTGAATCGGGCCCAGGGCGACATGATGCCCCGTTCGTATGCGAAGCTCCATCCCCGAAACGCAAAAGCGAAAAAAGATTTTCCTCCGCAAAAAAACGCCGCTGGAACCAGCCCCTCCCGCCATTTGCAGGAGGGCTCCAGCGAAGAGGCTAGAGCCGAACCGAGTCCCTGGGTCCCGGTGGGATGATCAATGAAGAAAATGCTTTCATCGGTGAAAGAACCACGCATACAAGGAATGGCAGTATGGTCATTCCCATTTTAGTAGAGTGGCGAAATCAACGTCAAGTGCGGCCCTCAAAGGTTCATAATATGGATACATCCTAACATGTAGGAAAAAAGAAGGATTAATCGCTGACCGTCTCCCCCTCCCCTGAACACACTTTCGATCACGGGCTCCCGTCGGTTTGACGCTGCTCTTCCAGCCATTTGGTAACCTGCACCAACGTCCCCTTTCCTTCCAACACCCGAATCGAAAAGTCGTCCATCGATTCCCGAACCTGCTTCAACCCAAAACCCTCCACAGAAGCGGGGGCTTCCGACGAGCGCAGAATCATTTCCAGATCCTCGATGCCGGGACCAAAATCCTGCACCTTGATTCGTATTCCACTGCGCTCCTCTTCCTGAATCAGACAAACCTCTACAATTCCTTCCTCTGCGTGTTCCACCACGTTTTTGGCCAGTTCAGAAACCGATTGGACAATCCTTGCCTGGTCCAAGTCACCAAACCCGTGCTTCTTGGCCAATTCTCGCACTTGACTCCGGATATCGACCACATCCCACTCATACTTAATGGGAAAACGCTTCATCACGTCATTCTCCTCCCAAAGCCGGTTTACCGGCTGCGGGGAAACCTTTCAGGTGTCACCCCGAGATTTTGGACTTGAAACAGCCGTGCGTACTTGCCTTGCTTCGCCATCAATTCCTGATGGCTTCCACTTTCCAGAATCCGGCCTTGTTCCACCAGACAGATACGGTCAGCATGGGTGATCGTCGACAGTCGATGAGCCACGATCAAAGTGGTCCTGTTTCTGGCCAAGTCTCTCAAAGATTCTTGGATCAGCTGCTCCGATTTCAGATCCAGCGCCGAAGTCGCTTCATCCAGGATGAGAATCGGAGGGTTCTTCAGAAAAACACGGGCGATGGCAACCCTTTGTTTTTGCCCCCCTGACAATTTAACGCCCCGCTCACCAATTTCTGTTTCATAGCCTTGAGGGAGATTCATAATAAAATCGTGGGCATGGGCTGCCTTGGCGGCTGCCACGATTTCCTGCATGTTGGCATCTGTCCGGCCCATACGGATGTTTTCCAGTACCGTACCGCTAAAGAGTATGTTATCCTGCAACACCATTCCCACCTGCCGACGCAAGCTGGCCAGGGTCCAATCCCGGACATCTCTCCCGTCCACTTCCACCTGTCCCCCGGTTACCTCGTAAAAACGGGGAATCAGCGAAACCATCGAGGATTTTCCTCCCCCGCTCATCCCCACCAAAGCCACGGTTTCTCCCGCTCGGATGTGAAGATTCACCCCATCCAGAACTGGACCTTCGCCTTCTCGGTATGCAAAATGCACATCCTTAAACGCGATTTCGCCCCGGGCGCGGTCCACCTGAACGGCACCAGGTTTGTCTCGGATGTCATAAGGTTCGTCGACAAACTCAAACACCCGATCCATGGAAGCCAACGCCTGCGTCA
This sequence comes from Desmospora profundinema, assembly GCF_031454155.1. Taxonomy (GTDB): domain Bacteria; phylum Bacillota; class Bacilli; order Thermoactinomycetales; family DSM-45169; genus Desmospora; species Desmospora profundinema. The sequence continues at coordinate 522,651 of NZ_JAVDQG010000003.1, read as the reverse complement.
GGGTCGTGGATGCATTGACCAGGCGGCGGATCGGAGCATAAATTAAGGCCAAATACCCATAGAAAGCCGTCATCTCCCCGATCGTCAAATTCCCTTGCAACACCTGCCAACCCGCAAAGCCGATCACTAGCAGAGGTGCGATATCGGTAATGGTGTTTACCACGGCAAACGTGCGGGCATTCCAACGGGCATGGGCCAACGCCCGGTCTAAAAAGCGATGATTGCGTTGATCAAACTGTTCCTGTTCATGTTTTTCTAAGTTGAACGCCCGGATGACGGAGATTCCCTGAATGCGCTCATGTAAATGCCCCTGCATCTCCGCAAGCGCCTGGGAACGTTCCCGTGTCAGTTGACGCAACCCTTGATAGAAGTACTTGACAGCCACCCCGTACAGAGGAAATACCGCCAGGGAAACCAGGGTCATCCATGGATCCATCCACAGCATGATGGCGATCGCAATGGAAAGTGTCGTCAGATCCAGCCAGATGTTCATCATCCCGGTAACCACAAATTCTTTGGTTTGTTCCACATCATGAATTACACGGGAAATGATTTGACCCACTTTTTGGTTATTGTAGTAGCGCAGAGACAACTTTTGTATATGATCGAACAAACGATTGCGAATATCGAACAACACTTTACTGGCCGTCCACTGGGCAAAGTACTGTCGATAATACTCAATGGGCAGCCGAATAACCGTAAAAATAAAGAAAGATCCGGCCAAAATCCAGATCAACTGGTTTACTTTTTCGTCTGCCGGCCGTTCAGTCAGCAGAATGTCATCCACTACAAATTTCAGGATCAGCGGCAACAATAACGGAATGCCGAACTTTAATACCCCGACAGCCATGGTGCCAGCAATCTCGATCCGATAGGGGCGTATAAAACGCAGGTATCTTCGGACACTTCCCAATTTAAGTTCATCTCCCATCCAAACTGTAACCCTATCCATTATAACAAAGACCGGACAGGATACCCCGGTGTCCCATCATTTGCACTTGCACCCGCGTTTGTGAATAAGGAAGACCCTCTTCTTGTAAAAAGGAACCGGACCCGTAACGGGTCCGGCATAAAAGAGTAGACCTTTTAGCTGCGTGCTTTTTCTAAAGCAGGCAACAATTTATTGTTCAGGATTTTGATATAGGTTCCCTTCATCCCCAATGAGCGGGATTCTACCACACCGGCACTCTCCAGTTTCCGGAGCGCATTGACGATGACGGAACGGGTAATACCCACGCGATCGGCGATTTTGCTGGCTACCAGCAACCCTTCCGTTCCCTCCAACTCATTGAAGATATGCTCGGCCGCTTCCAACTCGCTGAAAGAAAGGGAGTTGATGGCCAATTGAACCACAGCGCGACTGCGGGCTTCATCCTCGATCTTGCCCGCGCGTTCACGCAGGATTTCCATTCCGACAACCGTTGCACCGTATTCGCCGAGGATCAGATCGTCATCCACAAATTCTTCGTTGATCCGGGACAGCACCAAGGTTCCCAGATGGTCCCCGCCGCCCACAATCGGAACCAGTGTCGTGTACCCGTGCTTAAACATGTCTTTCATTTCCACCGGATAGGCGGTGTAGGGGCTGTCCACACTCACATTAGAGGAAGTGGTCTCCACTTCCATCAGAAGGGTGGCATACTCTTCGGGAAATTGACGCTCTTTCAAGTACTTCTGCATGCGCTCGTTTTCAATTTCATGATTGATCGCCAGACCCAGAATCTCCCCTTCGGGACTAACCACATAGATATTGGCTCCAATCACATCGCAAAGCGCTTCCGCCACCTGGTCGAAATCAACCAAGTGATGACTGACATTTCGTTGAAGAATGCGTGAAATCCGTCTCGTCTTGTTCAACAGATCCATGTTGGATCCCCCCTGTATATTCTTTGGCATATTTTTGTTTGTTTTTGATTTCCAACCTGCGCAGGATGACGGATTACTCCGATCCCTACACACAAAAAGTGACCGCTGTCGTGGGATGTCAGGTGCCATCCACGCTTTTCCCATTATGCTTTTTTCCCGTAGTAGACGCAAACGTTATCTGTGAACAATTTTCGACTTTTTATTATATTTGAAATTGCTTCCTCCATTGCCAATGTCACAAAAACGCTGCCAACGACGGGCGCCAGAGGATAAATTCAACCTTTCCCTCAATCAGCCGCTTCGGTACCTGACCCACACTTTTGTAACGGCTGTCACGACTGGCATACTGGTGCCGATTGTCTCCCATGACGAATACATGTCCTTTTTTTACAACGACGGGCCCGTAATCCCCATCTTCAATCTCTGTATTGATATAAGGTTCTTTCGCCTTTTTCCCATTGCGGATCAACGTGTTGTTACGAATTTCGATCCGATCCCCCGGCACACCTACCACCCTTTTCACCAAGTAGCGGCCTTCCCGAGAGGGGTCTTTAAACGTAACCACATCTCCCCGCTGCGGCTCATTCACCATGAAATGAAACTTATTGATCAGCAGCCTGTCGCCATCTTCCAGAGTCGGCTCCATGGAGGTGCCGTTCACCATCGACAGCGCCAGCCCGAACTGGTTGACCACCAAAGCAAAGGAAACAGCCAGGAAAACGGTCCGCAACCATGGTGCGATGCCGCCCTTAACCCCTTTCATCACTCATCACTTCACCCCATTGATAGATTTTTCAATGAAAGATATTGATGATACCCCTCTTCCACAAAGGATGAAGTAAATGGTGATTGACCCTTTTGCAAGCGTTGGCTCAGTTCTTTTCGTGCCTTTTCCACACAGGACCGGACAGAGGCCGGATACGAATAACGGACAGAGTTACGCGTAAACTCTTCCCGGTCCAACCAGCGGAATTTCCTCGTAGAATCCACTGTCAGGTCCCAATCATAATCCGTGTAAATCAACGTGCGTCCGCTCCATCGGAAAGGGGAAGCGATATTGCAATACCAGCGATGGGAACCGGCTTCGTCATATAATAGTATGGTATTATACCATTTGTTTCTATGAAACTGGCATAGGGCCAATCCTGGCGAAATCCGTTGCCGCCCGTCAGACTCCTCTACTTCTACGTCCCGATTGGCGACGAGAATCTCCCTGGACGTTACTCGAAGCACCCGGGACCGCTTCCAGGCTCGGTGGAACGAGCCGTCGTGCTTCCGGCTTTCAATACGGATCCAGTCACCGGCTTGGATCATCATCCCCACCCCTGACCTCCCTGTCCATCCTCCTGTATTTCCAAAACTCGTCCGGATTAAACAAAAAATCAGAATTTATTTGGAGAAAGCCCCTATCGTATCTTCTAAATTCTTACCCCGAATCGACTGACAGACAAACCCCAACGATTTCCCCTTGACATGAAGCCGACCGCGTATGCATAATAATAAAAACTACAGACCGGACTTGAAGGAAAAGCAATGACAGGGCCAACGGGACGGCCCCGGAATGCACAGAGAGCGGACCCCTCGGCTGCAAGGTTCCGACATTCCCCCTCCCGAACCCACCCTCGACGCTGTCGGTGATGAATCGAACGGAATGCGCCCCGTTATCAGGCGTGCACGGCGATCAGCCGTAACCGAGCAGGGCACATGTAACGTGCCAACGTAAGGTGGTACCGCGGAAGAACACCCTCTTTCGTCCTTCAGACGAGAGGGGGTGTTTGTCTTTGTACCCGATTGTAAATAAAGGAGGGTCCCCTATGGAAAACAACACCCTATATTGTTTCATCGGAGCGGGTTCTGTGGCTGAAGCCATCATCTCCGGAATCATCCGGGAGGGGAAAGCCGCCCCCGGTGAAATTGCCGTCATCAACCGGCAAAACCGGGACCGTCTCCAAAGCCTGATCCAGCGCTTCCAGATCCGTTGCCCCGAAGAAGAGAAAGTGGAAACCATCCGCAACGCCCGCAATCTGATCCTCGCCGTCAAACCCAAGGACATGGCTGACGCACTCCGGCAGTGGGGCTCTGCCATTCATTCCGGACAACGGGTTATCTCCGTCGTCGCCGGCCTTTCCACCTCCTGGATCGAAGAACGCCTCGCCCCCGGCACCACCGTCATCCGAGCCATGCCGAACACGTCGAGCATGGTCGGTCGATCCGCTACCGCCCTGTGTCCCGGGCGGCACGCGGGGGAAAAAGATCTGGAGGAAGCCAGACGGACATTTGATGCGATTGGATCCACCGTCACGGTAGAAGAACAGCATATGGATACCGTTACGGGATTGTCCGGAAGCGGCCCCGCCTATATCTATTATATGGTGGAAGCACTGGAACAGGCGGGCATCACCCAAGGGCTCGACCAACAGATTGTCCGGCAGCTTACACTGCAGACGTTGGTGGGAGCAGCCCACATGCTGCTGGAGACAGGAGAAGCACCCGCGGAATTGAGAAAAAAGGTGACTTCCCCCGGCGGAACCACGATGGCCGCCCTGGAAACCCTGGACAGCCATCAATTCCAACAGGCATTGATCCATGCGGTCTCCCGTGCCAAAGAACGTTCAAAGGAATTGGGAGAAGCATGGAACACTCCCTCTGTCCGGACCTGATTGGACGCATTCAACCCCCCGCTGGGCGCGGGGGGTTTTTCGTTTCCATCGAAGGAAAGGATCAACGGGTTTCCACCAGCCCTTCCTGGAATTGAAGATATTGTTTTGCCAACGCTACTGCCTGTTTGACATCCACCACCCCTGCGGGATCATCCCCCTCCATCGCACGGGCTGTCTGCATCAAAATACTCTTCACGTCGTTGGGACTGAGCTGCGGGTTTACCTCCAGCAACAGTGCAGCCACCCCAGCACAAAACGGGGCGGCCATCGACGTTCCGCTTAAACGGATATAATGCTCGCCCACCCGGTTTTCCGGAAACTGCTTTTCCAGCGGAGAACCGGGAACGGACAAGGAAACAATCGATGTTCCCGGGGCATAGATATCAGGTTTCACCCATGCATCAGCAGTGGGACCTCGACTGGAGTAGGGTGCTTTTTCATCATCTGAAACATCGACCGTATCACGATCATCCATCGATCCCACCGTAATCACCGCAGGTGAGATCCCCGGTGTGCTGATGGTTCCCGGTTCCGGTCCCTCATTGCCGGCCGCTACAAATACGGCAATCCCGGTATGCCATGCTTTCTCCACCGCCAGGCACAACGGATCCTCCCGGTGGGATTCATAGGCCGGTGCACCAAGAGACAAGGAAAGGATGCGGATCCGGTGCTGTTCACGGTTTTCCACACACCACTCCACACCCTGAATCACGGTGGACAATCGCCCTCCACCATTTTCATCCAACACCTTCAGCCCGAGCAGGCGTGCGCCAGGTGCCGGTGCCGTGTACAAGCCTTCCGACGAGTTCCCGTTCCCCGCCGCATCTCCTGCACAATGGGTGCCGTGCCCCTGATCGTCATACGGTTCCGCCTTTCCGTTGATCCAATCGATAAACCCGTCAATACGGGATTGCGGAAGGGTTAAGTCTGGATGAGGGTGGATACCCGTATCGAGAACAGCGATGGTGACTCCTTCTCCGCTCAATCCTTCTTCCAAACGAACATCAACCGCACCGGTGAACTTTCCGGCTACATCGAGAAACGCCTTTACCGGGCGGTCATAAAATACCTTTTCGATCGCTTCGTAATCCAGCAATTCCTGGATCGTTGCCGGAGACAGTCTTCCAAAAACACTGTCTGACAGTTTCAGCTCACCGTCCAACGAGTTGCAGGAACCGTCCCGGCACCGCTGTATAGCCTGCTGACGCTTTTCCTCATTCACCCGGTCGTTCAATCGGATAATGACGGGCAACGACGTTTCCTCTTCCTTTGGCTCCGCCTCCTGCAGCCCTAGAAGCACCTCGACCAAACCGGGATCCAATCGGCCTTTCGACTGCTGAAACCATCTTTCACGCTCTCGCCCCATCGATACCCACCTCCTGCCAATGGATTAGGCACAAAGGGGGTGGATTCCTGCCTGTCTGTTCCCATTAAATTTAAATAATCAAATAAGTTCGAATCAAACAAGGCGGATTAGGCGATGACTCCATAGAATGCCTGTTACGTCGTCGACACGGCATCCTGAAGCTGAAACAGCCAGTTTTTCTTTAAAATCGAAGAGGATACTTGCGGGTACCCCAAATGATGATAAAAGGGAGCCAATTTCTCGGTACCTTCGTCCACCATCACTTGAATTCTCTCTACACCCTTGCTGCGAATCCGATCTTCCAACAAAATAGTCAGCTCTCGACCTACACCTTGTCCTTGAAACATGGGGTGGACAGCCAGACAATAAAGATATCCCGTATCCTTCTCTATTGTCCCGACGATCGCACCCACCACCATACCGTCCTTCTCCGCCACCAGGACCAGATCCCGATCATAGGCCAACTGCTTGGCCAGCACTTGCAGCGTCTGTTCTTCCCTCTCCTTGGAAGCGGTCATTTTCCAGATGGAAGTAACCTCATGGACATCGGACAATTGGAACGATCGCAGGTTCATAGAGACCCAATCCTCCTTAAGCAGTGGTTTTAATAGTGTACTAGATGACTTCCGAACCTGGCAATTGTGATCATCCTGTGAAGAAACCGCTTACTTTCTTTCCATCATTTCGCGTACGCATGTTTTTGCGGTTTTCCTCCCCAACACAAAAACCCCCCTTTTCAACGACTCCAAAATATAGAAAAAGGCTCGTACTTCCCACAGGAAGCCCGGCCCTTCACTTTGAAGTAGGTCGATACAATACATTGCTGAGCTGCCAATACCAGGGGACCAATAATAGCAACGAGCCAGCCAACACCCACGGCAACATGGCATGTACCCAACGGACCGAGAGCGATGCCGCCAGCATAAGCGTCCACAAGACCAACGAGTAGATCGCCATCGTTTTCGGGATGGAACGGGTACGAAACATTACACCGGTAAACATCAGTCCACTAATGGCAAAACACGTGCAACTGAAAACACCTGCCAACTGAACCAGCAGCTTCTCCCACTGGATGATGTAATCCGCCAACCGGGAGGTGGGAACCTCCAAAAACAGAAGGGACAAAACCGGCATCATCATGATTTGCAACCAATCGTGCAACACCCATGCCACCGCTCCGACCACTCCAATCATCCATGCCAATTGCAACAGTGGACGCCAGGAGCGGTCCAGGTACAACATCAAGAGGGTAAATATAAAAACGAGTCCCAGTGCTGCAAGCAGTGCCGCTGTCCATGAAACATTCCAAGCGGCGGGATTGGCATGGATGTATTGCATCCGCTCACCAAACGACCCTTGCCCCATTCCGGCTAAAAACAAACTCACCAACACCACGGAGGCGACATTGATCCCAGCCACTCCCCGAACCAGCCACGGTATTCCCGCGTGCCTCACTCTTCTTTCCCACCGCATGACCACACCCCATTTTCATGACAATCAATCTTGTTTGAGTCCTCTCATTCTCTAGTATATGTCCGATCGGCTTCTATCAAACCTGTTCGTTCTTGGTTCATTTCTCGGTTACTGGATCGATTCCTGGGCCACCGAATGAACCCTTCATTCAAAACCTTGATTCCAGGAATATTAGTTGATTTTTATAAATATAAAAATTTATCATTTTCTTCGCCTTCATCATCCCATCCGACTCCGGGATCAGCACGGGACTGCTTGAAAGATTGAATGAATAAAACGGATCCCTTTATGGAAATGTAATCGAGGTACTCTCCACATCCTCTTTAAGCCCATGCTTAGGGAGAAGAAGTTTCCATTCTATCCAAGAAAGGAGGCCTGAAGAATGCAACAGCAAAACCAATCTCTGCAACAAGCCCAACAAGCGGCTCAACAAGCACAGCAAGCGGTCCAACAGGCTGCCCAACAAGCCAATCCCCAAGCGATGCAGCAAGCTCAGCAGCAATTGCAGCAGGCCCAGCAACAATTACAACAAGCTCAGGCCAATGCTGCTCCCGCACAGCAACAACAATTGCAGCAAGCGCAACAACAATTGCAGCAGGCTCAACAACAACTGCAACAAGCGCAAAACCAAGCGGGTCAATAACGGTTTCGATGAGCAAAATGAAACCGATAAGCAGCCGGATATTTCGGCTGCTTTTACTTTTAATCTTAAATGATCTCACTATTTTTTCAATATTATTCTTCCGAGTAGAATCATCCATAACCGCATAATACCAGATTAACCGTTACATAATAAAAAAGGCCGTAAAGACAGGAGGAGTTGAATTTGGCAGGTTTCATCGTGAAATTGATTGTGTGTCCGTTAACGGTTATTGCAGCTTCATTTCTATTTCCGAATGTCCAATATTCAGCGTTTTATCAACCGGTTATCATCGGATTGATCTTAGCGGCAGCGGCGCATATGATGGAAATCTTTCTGCTTAGAGAAGAAACAACGATTATCAGTACTGTCTTGGATTTTTTTGCCGCAGCATTGATTGTTTATGTGGCATCTATGTTTTTTGTCGGTGCACGAGTTACATTTTTCGGAGCGTTATTAACAGCCTTATTACTTACGATTACTGAAATCATTCAACATCGTTGGTTAATACAAAGCGGTAGAACCCGAAAATCACCGACTGAAAGTTAATATTTCAACGTGAGGGGAGGGGGACAACCATACTGAAAGGGAGAGGCGATCCGATGTACATGGGCAGAAATCTGGACGAATTGATAAACATACCCCTTTCTCAATGGGAGAGGGAAGAATTGGCGTATCATCATTTTGCGATGTCTCAATTATCACCATTGATGAATGTTCAGGGAATCAGTCTCCACCATCAGTTGATTGAGGAGATTGAGCGCCGGGGCGGCCTATAATGTTACAATTCTTCCCACTCCCTCCGCTGCAATGATCGGTAAGGAGGAAGCGATCAATGAAAAAGCGGTTCATCGTTCCTATGTAAACGGTAAAACCCCGTCCTTTCACCGAAAGGACGGGGTTATTCATTTTAATCACCACTGGGCACCATGTCCTCTACCTCTGTGGGAGCGGATTGCACTTGCCGGCTCTGATTTTTCGTATCGTTGGACGAGTATACTTCTACCGTCAGAGATCCTCCTTGCAGGAAGGAACGAATTAAAATGGGCCGATCCAGGTTATTGCGAAAACGAAAATCGGGCCCATGCCAAGCCACGGTGGCATCCCGCCCTTTGGGAACATAGGTCACCTCGGCACTGTGGGAATAACGCGCCGTGATCTCCAGTCCGGCATTGTCCACACTGTTGTAAAGGGTGGAGGAAGTTTGGCAGATCCCACCGCCCAGCCCTTCGCTGTATTCCCCTTTTACGATGATGGTCGCCGGTTTGTATCCCCGAGCGGTAGTACGCTGCCCCACTGTTTGATTAAAGGAGAACTCCTCCCCCGGATTCAATACCCGGTTATGGATGGCGTCACTGGACAGACGCACGTTGGTTGTGCGATTTACATTTCCTGCATTCAAGTAGGTGGTATAAGTTCCGATGCGCTTTTCATTCACTCGCCGGATATCATTCTCCGTCACTCGGGGAGCAACGGGTACGGTTGGAATTACCTCGGGATGGTTGAGTCGAGTGGGCAGTTGCTCCAACCAGCGATCCATCGCTTCCAGATCCATCTTCCTGCCTTCCTTGGCAGGCTGGATCGTTCCCCCAAAACGTTCTGCCTTGGCGTTTTGAGCCGGAAGCTGCACCTCTTTGGCGATGGATTTTAACCATTTCTCCCATTTTTCTTTATCCAGGGTAGAAGGGTCTTCCCCGTCATATCCCCACTTTCGCAAATCCATTTCCCATCGCTGGTCTCCATGGACCAGAATCAGAGGTAAGGGCTCCGGTTCCGGCTCCGCCTCCACTTCCGCTTCCTCCGGATCGCCCGCTTCCTCCACTACCGAATCGGCGTGGGAGACCGGGCTTAACGGCTGCAGGGATACCCATGCCAGCCCTGCAACAGCAAACACTCCCAGAGTCAGGGAGGTCCACATGAACGGAACCGGCTGGATCCGATCCAATGCGAACCTTTTGGCCAGCGGGGTTTGCTTCAATCCATCCAGAAGACGCCTGCCCGCTTCCTCGGATAGATGCACCACCTTCGCCCACAAGGCAGCCAAAGTCAACCCGGTACCTGGCCCGTCTTTATCATTGGATATGGAAGGATCCCCTCCTGATTTTGTCGATTCCGACAGTTCTGGGTCGCCTTTTTTTTCCGTCTCTTCCGCCCGTTTGTCAGGAATTTCCGGCTCTGCTTTACGCAACGCTTTCTCTTTCTCGTTCACGTTTTCTTCTCCCCTTCGGATTGACACCTTCTCCGGCTAGCAAATGCCGGTCAGGCAGACCCGTTTCTATATTCGGTTTTCAGCTGACAGATTGAGGGACGGATCAAAACAGACGTCCTTGAATTCCTCCGATTCCTTCCCGCTTCTCGGAAACGAGTCGGATTGCCTTATGATAAACATTGGGAAATGCCAATCGGTCCCATTTTCCGGGCTGTACCCACTGGTAACGGTCGGACAGCATTTCCATCCCGGACTCCGCGTCTCCCTCCACGATGGTGACTCGCCATCGGCGATGACTGAAGACGTGTTCCAATTCTCCCAGGGATGCTCCCAACTCCACAGGGAAACCTTCCTTCTCCAGGGCTTGTTGCAACGTTTCGCCAAGAGTCTTCTCGTTGGGGTTGTTTTCCACGGTGGGCAGCCCCCACATGCCAGCCAACAGCCCTTCCGGGGGGCGCTTTTCCAGCAGAATCCGGCTGCCATCCGTGATCCAACCGAAAGTGACGGCAACAGGCACCGGAGGTTTCGCCTTTGATTTAACCGGCAATTCCGCCTGAATTCCCCGTTGCCGCGCATGGCATTCATCCCGAACCGGGCAATGATCGCATCGGGGAGCCAGCGGGGAACAGATCAGGGCCCCCAACTCCATTAACGCTTGGTTGAAATCACCGGGCCGATCAGCAGGAATCACCTGAATCGCCAATGTTTCGATCCGTTTGCGGGTGGAGACTTTGGCCACGTCGTCCCACAACGCCAGCCACCGGGAAAAAACACGCATAACATTGCCGTCCACTGCCGGGACCCGCTGGTCATAAGCAATGCTCAATATCGCACCTGCGGTATATGCCCCTACTCCCTTCAAACGGGAAATCTCTTCCCATTGCTGAGGGACTTCTCCGTCGTAGGAGGCAGTCACTTCCCTAACGGCAGCGTGCAAATGACGGGCGCGGGAATAATAGCCCAGTCCTTCCCAGGCTTTCACCACCTCATCTTCATCTGCCCCGGCCAGGTCGCCCAGAGTGGGGAAACGCTCCATAAAGCGCTCATAATAGGGGATCACCGTATCGACCCGAGTCTGTTGCAACATGATCTCCGAAACCCAGATGCGATAGGGATCCTGGTTGATTCGCCAGGGAAGATCCCGTTTATTCTGATCGTACCAAGCCAACAAGTTTCGTTGGATCGCTTCGACCCACCCGGATTCCAGCCGGGGAAGATTCGATGTTGACGTACGGCTCACGGTATGCCTCCTTTGATGTTCCGTTCCAGATGTCATGAGTGTCCGGGATTTCGGCCGGAGTGGAGGTTAATCAGGCGAAGCCGCTGACCATCCGCCATTTCCTCCATCACCAGCAACCGATCAGCAGAGGAGGAAAGATAAAATCCGAGCAACTTGCGGCTGGTTTGATAAACGATCTTTTCTTCCATGTTCTCCGCTACAAACACCACTTCGTGATCCCGGGCCAGCCATACCCCGTCGGGATCAAAGCGGACCGATGTACGGTACGGTCCATCATCGGCAAAACTATGGTCATAGACGCGTGACTCTTGCGTGTTCAGATTGATCAACTTTAACACCCCGTTCACGGAGTAGGATAAATACTCCCCTCCCGGGCTCAGGGTCAAATGAGTTAGTTTGGTGGGGGCCACGTTTTGTTCGTTTTCCATATAATGGAATCGTCTCCCATCCATCACGTGCACTTGTGCAAAAAACCATTCACCATCCAGTTCTCTGCCAGTGGGAAAAGAGAAATAACGACCCGTTGAATCCCAAACCGGCTTCCCCAAAATCGGTTCATCCTCAGAAGCGCGATGAAGAGTTGTTGCAGACGCCGTCTTCATATCCCATAATACCAGGGAGTTACCCAGTGGGACAGGCTGACCGTTATCGCCATTCCCGTAAGGAGCTTTCCCGTCGGAAAACGGCACATAGAGGATCGCATCATGCACAGGGGACCAGGTGGCTGCTGAGCCTTCCAATTTGTGAATCAAGTCCCCGTCTTTCGCGCTGACGATCCATTGGTTGTTCAGGAGCATATACTCCCCGGAGGGGGACCATTGAACCGATTCAGTCGGTTGCAAGTACGAATGGGAAACGTCTTCTAGAACGGGTACCGCTTTGGCTTGATCCAACCGAAATAGGGTAAGGTTCCAGCCCTTCTGTCCCTCCCCGATGTAAACAAAAGCATCCTTGACAGGCGATACGAACAGAGGCTGACCGCTGTCAGGAATTCTGCCCACCTCGGACTGTTCACCATGGGCCCATTCCAACACCAACCGACGACCGAAGTCGTCGGTCTCTACACGGAGTCGGTGCCCTTCTTTCAACAGATGTACACTCTCATCGCTTATCGATTCGTATGATCCATCGTCGCGCTTCCATTCACCGGAATCCATATTAAAAACATAATCGTCTTTCCGCCCACTGGTATCACCCTGGAAGAAAAAAAGATTTTCCTGATCGTGATAAGGGATAATTTCGTTAAATACGGCCTCACTTACTACTTCCGGGGGCGATTCAATCGGTTGGCTCACCCAGCTTATCCAAACTAACCCTGTAATCAACACCGTAACAAAGCTGATCCCGATCCGAGTCCTCCGTTCATTCCGGTATCCCTCCTCTACCGGAACGACAGGAGCGGTGTCCGGATTGGCATGACCCTGTTGATCCAACATCCGAAACGATCCCTCCCACTAGAGAACCCGAACAGTGTTGATCAGGGAGTACGGTGCATCCTGGAGAATGGCAAAATACTCCTCTGAACTCAGTGTATCAAAAAGCATGTTGTTGATTAAGGAATTTTTTGTGGCGCTATTACCTCCTCATGGGGAAACCTTATTGTAAAGATTCCTTAAAGGCGCATTTTGTCGTTTAATCATCCTTTATAATGATTGCGAATCCATTTTGGAGGAGGATCACATGGATACCGGAACCCATTTCCTCATGGGTGTAGGGCTGTTTGGTCTCGCCCACTTGGACCCGGCAGTGGCCCAATCGGAAATGACTGCCCAGGCGGTGTTGCTGGGAACCATGATCGGCTCTCAAGCACCGGATTTGGATACGCTGTATCGCTTCAAAGGAAACACCACTTATGTGCGTAACCACCGGGGTTGGTCCCATTCCATCCCGATGTGGTTTCTTTGGCCTCTGCTGATCAGTGCGGGTATCACCTTGTTTTGGGAGCCTGTCTCTTTCCTTTCCCTCCTCGGATGGACGGGACTGGCCGTACTGACACATGTGGCAGTGGATCTGTTCAATTCTTACGGAACACAAGCATTGCGTCCCTTCTCCAATCGTTGGATTCGATGGCACGTTCTCCCCATTATCGATCCCGTCATCATCACCCTTCACTTGACCGGTTTCGGATTGTGGGCTTGGTCTTCGATGCCTCCCGGACCTCTTTTCGCGGGCTTGTATGCCATGTTGGCCGGCTATATCGCGGTTCGCCGGTGGTTACGACTTCGTCAGACCCGACAAATAACAGCGGATGCCCAACCAGACGAACGCTTGGTCCTTCTGCCCACCATGCGGATCGGATGCTGGCAGGTAATCGGTGAAGGAACCGAAAAGATTCGATTCGGGCGGCTGGAAAAAGAAACCCTCACATGGGAACAGGAAGTTTCCAAGGCAGCGATCCACCATCCTGCCGCCCAAGCCTCCCTCGCTCACCCGGCCATTCGTTTCTTTTATGATTTTTGTGATCATCGGTTTGTAAAAGTGGAGCCCAGCTCTATCGGATGGGAAGTTCGCTGGTCAGATGCCCGCGACCACCGCCATGGGGAGTTTCCCTTCCAAGCGATCGCCTGGATCGATTTGCAGCACAAAGTCTTGGACGCCTCAATCGGGTGGCTGAGTACGAAAAGCGTTCAAAGGCGCCGTACCCACCTTCAGTCTCTCAACAACAGGGGGTAAAATAACCGCTTCAACCCTCATCCTTTTATGCTATAATGAGGATCGTTCAGGCCCGCTGTCAGCAGCGGGCTTTCCAGTGCAGGGAACAATCGCCCCGGAAAAACGGATGAGAATTTCCCGAACCCTGAACATACACTATCAAAGAGAAACAGACTTGTCCGAGTGGGTGGGTGAAAAGAAATGGCATCTTTCGTTTTTGGCTGGCTCACCGCCGCGGAATGGATGGAAAATATGGAGGAAATGCAAGGATTAGCAGAAGAGATCGTGGAAGATCCCGTGACCAACCTTTGGGTACCATTGGTGGAACATGTGTTGATGCCTGCCGGTCAAATCGCAGTCATCACCCTGCTGACCTGGCTGGCACTTCGCTTTTCGGGAAAACTGGTGGACCGGCTTCTCAACATCAGCCATTTCCAACAAAACAGGGGCACCACCTTAGCACGGCTGATTAAATCCACCTCCCGATATGTGATCTATTTCATCGCAACCATTACCATCCTGGATACACTGGGAATTGAAGTGACTCCGATTCTGGCGGGTGCGGGGATCGTTGGGCTGGCTGTGGGCTTTGGCGCGCAAAATTTGGTGAAAGACGTGATCACCGGCTTTTTCATCATTTTCGACAACCAGATGGAAGTAGGGGATTATGTTCAGATCAACGGCAACATCGAAGGAACCGTGGAAGAAATCGGCCTTCGCGTCACACGGATCCGTGAATTCAGTCAACGCCTTCATTATGTATCCAACGGGGAAATCACCCGGATCACCAACTATAACCGGGATCGGATGCGGCCCATGATCGCAGTCACCGTTCCCTACGAAGCGGACCAAAGTCTCGTCCATCAAACGCTGCAGCACCTCTGCGAAAATTTGAGTAAACGCTTTGCCCCTTATGTCATTGAACCCTTCTCCATTTTCGGAGTAACCAATATCGGCCGCGACGGTGTGGAGTACACCCTGATGGCTGTCGCCACACCGGATGAATACTGGATGATTCAACGGGAAATGCGAAAAGCAGTGGTCCACCAATTTAACGAAAAAGGGATTGAGTTTGCGTACCCGCGTCAGATCCTGGCAGGATCCCAAAACCTCTCTTCCCTGCTTTCCGGAACATCGGAACCGAACAAAGACCGGGAATAATCCCGGTCTTTGTTCGGCTTTTATAGGAGGCTCTCCACTACCCATGCTCCGGCAAGTGTAATCGCCACCGCGATGCCCAGCCAGATTCCCGTTCGCTTTAAGTCCACCAGCAAAACCCGGATCGGATTGACGATTCGATCTTGTTTCTGCGCTTTCTTGTTTTTTTCCTGCGCCATCCTGCTCCCCCCCCATTTGGTGACATTCGGTATTTTACAAAACCGAAAAATACCTGTAAGATAATTGTAAAGAAGGTGATCCATGCACTTCCCATTTTCAGAATTCATATACTAAATGGGAATGGTTTTGGCCTCTTTTTGATATCTGCCATTTATGACAAAACCGGCAAAGCAAGAATAGAGGTGACCACGTCATGTTGTTTCACGACCGGATGGTGATCATTCACCAATCCTATGGAACCCCCCGCGTCATCTACTCCTTGCGCAACTGTCTGGAACGGAATCACATTGAAAGTCAGCTTCACGTCAAACGTCAAAAACCCATCACCACCTACCAGCTCCTCGTTCCCCGCCGGGACGCCAATAAAGCGTTGGACCTGTTAAAGCGTTACAAACGGGAACTGGAGGAAGCATAAAAGCCCTGTTTGGGAACCGATAACCCCGTCGTAAGCGGGGTTTTTTTATTCGTTTTTTATCCTTCACTTAGCCGATCCCACAGGTAAAAGGTGGCATAGCTGCGCCAGGGAGCCCAGGCGTCGCCGAGTTGGCGTACCGTCTCGATGGTCGGCTGTGAATCATGGCCATAAACCTGCCGGATCGCATTGCGGAGGCCGATATCCGCTGCCGGCAACAAATCGGGCCTTCCCAGGCCGAAAAGAAGGAAGCACTCTGCAGTCCAACGGCCAACTCCCCGCAACGGGAGCAACTGTTCCATCACTTCCTCATTAGACAGGTGCTCCAATCGGAACAAATCAAGACGCCCTTCCGCCACCCGGCGGGAAAGATCGATCACATATTCCGCCTTGCGCCGACTAAATTGCAGGGCCTGCAAGTCTTCATAGCGAAGACGGGCCACCTCTTCCGGGGAGGGAAATACGGTCATCTCCCCTCGATCCGTGCGGATCGTTTCACCGGCGGTCTCCACCAGACGTCCAATCAAGGTGGCAGCAAAGGTTACGTTCAACTGTTGGCTGATGATCGTCTTCATCAGGCATTCGTAGGGATCCGCATCCAAGACAATATGAAGCCCTTTCCGTGGCTCCACCACGGTATGGAGCATGGGATCTGCGTTCCGGATAACTTCGTAAAAGGGTGTCAGGTCCACATCCAGGGAAAACATCCGCCGGATGCGGACTTCCAACTCCTGTACGTTTTCATCCTCCAGAAGGGAATCGGTTTGGACTTCCAGCGCATCCCCCAACCATCGCAGTCGCAAAAGAAGCGGACGGTCCGCCAGTCGGATGGTCCGCAGGAGATCCTCCCCATCCTGACGGTAGGCCGTTTTTTCAAATTGGATGAGACGGCGGCTCGTCTCCTGAAATGAATAGATTCCTTTCGGCTTTAATCGCAACCGTACCATGGCAGCCCCCTTCCGCTCATCTCTTTCTACCATTATACCAAATCAACGGGGACGTTAAGAAGTAAGGGCCCGGCAATCCCGGGTCGAAAACGATATTTAATAAAGGGAAGAAAAAATAGCCCAGGTGGAGTGAAAATCCACTTGGGCTTGTTCAACTTTATGGGAACGGACCGATGCGGGTGGGCACGGCCCGGGAAGCACTCACTCCACCAGCTCTACCCGCACTCCTTCTTTCACTCCAAACTGCCTGGCCTCATCCACATCATTCATATAGACATCGATTTTATTGCCTTTGATCGCTCCCCCCGTATCCTGAGCCACCCGGTAACCCACACCGTCGATATAAACTCGGGAACCGATCGGGATCACCTCCGGGTCAACAGCGATCGTCACCCCTTCCGACACCTTCGCACCGCTGGAAGTAACACCGTATGCGGGATGCCCTGGCGATTTGCCGGTTGATTCCGGACCAGCTGTATAAGCGGTCAAGGTAAATGAGCCGAGGGATTGGCCCCGTGCCATGGCCGGCATCGCATCCTCACCGCCAGAACGGCTCGGCTTTCTTTTCTCCGTAGACTTGTTCGCCTCCCGCTGGCGGGGCAGACGCAGCTCCTGCCCCACCCGAATAAAGGAAGGATCCGATAGATCGTTTAACTCCGCCAACGTCTCCACATCGGTCTTGTGTTGACGAGCCAACGCGAACAGGGTATCTCCCCGTTGCACCCGGATGACGGAGTTCTCCTTGGCAGCGGCTTGACCGGACCAAGCAGGGAGGGATTTGTCGGCAAAGAGCGTAAAACCGCCCACCAAGCAGAGGCCGGCGGCGACCCAGCGCAGGATCGACATACGAATCACCTCATAGATTGATAGATTCGTTATCCATCCTGGCCCAAGTCCCCCCCTTCTATACCTGCATACTCCATTTTTTGGACACGGAGCCTCAATGGATCGGCTCCGTTGTTTAACCCTCCAACGTCGGGTAACCCTCTCCGCTACACGGCCCATGAGCCGGAACGTGATCCAGTGAAATTCACTCAAATCCAATTGTTAAAATAAGCTCTACTCTCTTCCAGTGTGGATCGTTATTTTGCTTTTGGTTGTTGCACCCCGGTGTCAGCTTGTTTACTATGCCTTTGGTATTTTTCCGTCACAAGAATGATTTTGCCAATGGTAATACCGTTTTCAAACGTTTCATGAGCAGAGCGGATCTCTGCCAGAGGAAACTGTTGATAGATGATCGGCTGTATGGCACCGTCTGCCGTAAGTTTGAACAGATGAGACAGATCTTCTTTTATCCAGTTCGGCTTTTTCTTTTTCAATACAACGAGGCTGTAAAATTTGCTTCGCTTTCCGTCCGGTCGTATTTTTAACGATATCAGACGCGCCAGACTCTGCAGGATGGATCGTCTGGAACCATCGCTCTGAAATCCGTATCCGATCAGAATACCCCTTTTACGGAGCACACGGTAAGAAAGGTTAAAGTGGTACCCACCGATTGGATCAAAAACCGCATCCACCCCTTCCGGCACCATTTGATTAATAACCTCCACAAAATCGGTCTGTCTATAGTCGATGGGAAATGCTCCATAACGGGCAACGATCTCATGTTTGGCTGAGGAGGCCGTCCCGTACATGTTTACTCCGATCATCTTCCCCAATTGCAATAAAGCGGTACCCACCCCGCCTGATGCACCGTGGATGAGAAGGTTTTGACCGGGTTGCACTTTCGCGTAACGGTGAAGCATTTGATAGGCGGTCAGATAATTTAGCACAAGGGAGACAGCTTCCTCGACTCCAACGCTTTGGGGAACGGATACCAGGTCTTTATAGTGGACACAGATGTATTCACTGTTCCCGCCCACAATCGTCAAAGCAGCAACCAGCTGGCCTTTTTTAAACCCAATCACCTGGCTGCCGACCTTCTCTACCCTCCCCACGATTTCAAAGCCGGGGGTGAGAGGCAACCTTTGCAACGGTGGGACCAGGATCCCTTTGCGGATTAGGATATCTCCATGAGCCACACCGGTGGCGAGGACTTTCACGAGCACTTGCTCCTCTTTCGGCATGGGCATCGGTTCCTCTATCCATTGCAATACTTCCGGTCCTCCGTATCGTGTAATGACCACGCGATGATTTTTTTCCATGACTCATTCTCCTTTATGTTAAAAATAGGTAATAAAAAAGCCGCTTTGGTTAGTATTCACTAACCAAAAGAGCGAGAAAAAGGGGCTATATTAGCCCAATCAAACCAAACATGCGCTTTCTAATTTCTTCCAAATTTGATTCCGTATGCAGTTTGACACCATTCTCGACAAACACGGCCAAACGGAGTAACGCACCGATTAGCAATGCGGCCGTCAATTGCGGATTTTGAGGTGGGATAGCACCGCTGTCAATGCCGTCTGCAATCAATTCCGTCATCGCTGTCAGGGGAAGCCGGTGTTCCTGAGCGATCTGGACAAACCATTCGTGCCGCTGACTGAGCAACAGAAGACCAAAATGATCTTCATCCAGATTGTTGACGATGCCCCGGATCAAATCGGAGATCCGCTGGTCGAACGGAGCGGATTGCTTCCTGTAATGGTCAATGAGCTGGGTATAATGATCGGCATAATAAGCAAAGACAGCTTTGGCCAGCGCAGATTTGCTAGAGAAATGCTTGTAAAGGGCGGCATCCGTCACACCCGCCACTTCCCCGATCGCCTTCACGCTGGTACCGTCGACCCCTTGTTGTGAAAAAAGTTTGATGGCCGCTTTGATAATAGCCTCTCTTTTACTGTTGGTACGTGTTGATTTGCTCATACACTAATGGTAAGTGAACACTAACTAAAAGTCAAGCATCTGGTCATCAGTAATGAGTCTAAGGTTTGTCCTTATTAGCCGGAAAACGGCGTTTCATAATCGCTAATATTTCGAAAAGAATTGCCCATATAACAAGTGTCTCAGACTATCCCCAATAGAACGCACTTAAAGGCAAAGAGTGGGGAAACATCACCTATCTATTTACAATATCACCGGTCACACCATTACTCCGCCACTTCCAACACGTAAGTGGAGAAGGTTCCTTCATCCGCATATCGGCTCATCCAATATCCACACCGAGGGACGGTACAACAGGCTTCTCACCAAAGTGATCCACTGTTTCATTCCCCGGGAAGTATCGAAAGATCCGATCACCCCATGGCATCCGTTATGCACCGTTCCGGCAGGAAATCCATCCCTCGCCAAATAGAGAAGAATGGCCGCCCCCCATCAGGAGTCGGCCATGTTGGTCTTGTACATCGGTTCCGATATTTCGTCGAGAGTTTGATGAAAGCTCGGAGCGAAATGCTCCAAAAAATAGTCCACTTCCGGCATATCCAATCCATCCAGCCGTTTTTTTAAATCTTCCTTTGCAACAGCAAACTCTCGGTTTCCCGCCGAGATTTCCGACACGCATTTCAAGTAACCGTCCAACAGATCGGCTCCTTTGACCCAGCGATACACGTCGGATTCCGCATGGTTGATCAAGGGCCTGTAGGACTGGCGCAATGCTTCCGGAATCATTTCCGACATCCGCTCGGCGGCCAGGGACTCGATCTCGTGAAATCCTTTGGAAATACGGGGATTGTGATGTTTGACGGGACTCGGAATATCTCCGGTGATCACTTCCGTGGCATCATGGAACAAGGCCATGGTGACCGCCCGCTCCACCGGAACCTCCTTTTTGAACACTTCTGAGCCGATTGTGCATAAGGCATGGGTCAACAGCGCGACATGAAAACTGTGTTCCGCCACATTTTCAGGCATGACATTCCGCATCAGACTCCAGCGACGGATGAAACGGAGCCGAAACAAATACGCAAAAAAAGGGTTCAACCGGATCACCTCGAAGACCCGAATGACGCCGTTTGCTCAGAGTCTTGCCCATCGGCCATCTTCGACGGTTGACAGGTCCAGTCCGGTTTATGCAGGCAACGTCGCTCATACTGTGTATGGATCATAATAACAGCCAACATAAAGATCAGACCGATTTGCGGGGCGATGATGGGATAATCGTACATCCCGTGACCCAACAGGGCGAACACCACCGAGATGAGCATACCTGCCAACCGTTTTTCTTCTTTGGAATTGGCGGACTTTCTCCATCGCCGTGCCCGGTGGGTGGTAACCACAATCAGGCTCAGAAAGAGGATCAGCCCCAACACCCCAAATTCACTGGCGATTCCCAAAAACACGTTATGGGCATGAAACAGATAACGACCCGTCATCTCTTCAAACAGATGGCCGAAGTGAAGAGGCAGCACCCCGAACAGCCAGCTTTCGGAAAAGATTTGGTATGAATTCTGCCAGACGAATATCCGGACTTCCGCCGTTGCAAACAAGGTTTCTTCCCTGGGAATCAAGGTTTTATTGGTATAGATGATCAGGCCGAAGACAACCAAGCCGATAAAAAGCAGCACCGCCCGCTTCCGGTTCCCCGTCATCCACACCTGGACCAACAGCCCGATTACCAGACCCACCCACGCGCCGCGGGATCCGGTACACCAAATCGCGGTACAAAACAAAAAAAAGGTTGCAAAAGCCGCCACTTGATGGGAACGTTTGGACAATACAGAAGAGGCGTAAATACTCATTAAGGCGAGACAGATCAACAAGGCCGCCGCCAAATTGGAATTAGAGGCCGTACCGATACTGCGGACGGACTCCGCCTGCTGCATGGGATAAAAGCCGAGAATATAAAAGAGCGTATTTTTTTCCGTGGGAATCCAATCAATCCGCTGGAAAATCGTAACCAACGCTACATAGATTCCCCCCAGCCAAAAGAGAAGGTACATCCGCTCCACTTGACGCCAAGACCAAGACAGCCCTTCCTTTACCCAAAGGGTTAATAAATAATACAAACCAAACATGACGATGGGAATCAGTCCCACCGGCAGCCATCCGAATAAAAGAAACGGGTTGAATGCCCAGCCAATTGCGGAAAGGACCAAAAAGCCGAGAAAGACCCCTTCGGGCCAACCACGGACCACCCATTTCCCTTTCAGCAAAAACGGAGCCGCCAAACCCAGGGCCAGCAGTACCACCGCAGGTAAAATGGGAGAAATCAAGATTGAGAAATATAAAAACTGTATCCAACGCTCCATTAGCGGTTGTCGCGAGTCAAGTTCCAACGTAAAAGACTCCCTTTGCCATTGATTGGTGGATCCGATGTATTGAGTACCTCTTGCATTATATCCATCCACTGGCAAAAGAACAAGATCTATGAGGGTTTCTATTTTTAAGATCCCGTGTAGGGCGGAACCAGCTGGCCCAACACCGCTCGGATGCTTTTGGAGGGATGGATGTTCCAGCGCCACTCCATCATCCGCTTCCGCATGGGATCCAAGCATTCGGGATGAGCCAGCCAGTGAGCCAACCACGCATTCACTTCCACTTTATCAGCCGCTTGGTGTGCCAAACCTTGATCCACCATGAATCGGCCGTTTCCTTCCTCTTGTCCGGGAATGGATCCGAACAGCAACAAGGGTTTTCCCTTGACGATCGCTTCCGTGCAAGTCATTCCCCCCGGCTTTGTCAGAAGCACATCGGCAGCATCCATCCAATCGGCCATTTCCCTCGTAAACCCCGTGATCCGGATATGGGGATGGTCGCACTCCGGACGACTGGACAACGCTTGCCGAAGCTTCTGGTTGTACCCGGTACAGACGATGATCTGCAGGCGTTCGCGCCATTTGGCCACCGTGGCCACCAACTCCTCCGTGCGGCCCATACCAAAGCCGCCTCCCATGATGAGAACGGTCGGCATGTGGTGAATGCCCAGTTTATTCCGGGCTTCTTCCTTGCTATGGCTTATCCAGAAACGGCTGTCGGTGGGGATGCCCGTAACCGCCACTTTTTTTCGATCCACTCCCATGGCGGCCAACTGTTCCTCCATTCCCTGATGAGGAACCAAGTAGAGATCCACCTCCGGGTTTACCCAAGAACCGTGAGCACAAAAATCGGTGATGACCGTGCAGAGTCGAACCGGCAATCCCTCTTTCTTTAATCGGGCCACCCCTGCGCTGGCGAAGGGATGAGTCGAAACAATCACCTGTGGCCTAAAGTCTGCGATGTAATCCGCCAAGCTGGAATACAGCGTCTGGTACAGGCACCATTGGATCCAACGGGGAAAAGAACGGCCATCATGCTTTCCATACATCCGCCGCCATAAACCGGGAGCTTTTTGGATCATGCCCAGATAGGAATACACCAGGGCTTGGTTCACTTGGGGGCGCAGCTCTCTTCCCAGCTCCACCAACTGCACCCGAACCTCTCCGTCCGTGGCCCGGATCCCTTTGGCCAACGCCTGAGCGGCACGTGTATGCCCCGATCCGAAGCTTTCGGAAACAAAAAGTACATTTTTGTTTCTGTTCCAGGCCGTACCCGGTGTCTCTTTTCCTTGTCCCGTCAGACCGCTTGACCAAGCCATGCGATCCATCCTTATCCACCTCTCTCCCGTTTCGCCAACAGACGAAAACAGGATTGACAACCTTATCTTCTGGGCAAAACCCTCCTCATCCTCGCTATGGAAGGCTCTCCCCCATGCAAACGTCACTTTCCGTCCATCTGTTTCAAGTGTCCCTTATTATACCATACACGCCAAAAGGACAACTCATGCAACCTTTTTCTATAATAAAAAGCGGATCCCCATCCGTCGATGGCTGGATCCGCTTTTCCCGCTTGGATACATATTGCTTTTACTTTTTGTATTTTTCCAAGACCGATTCCAGATCCTCCAGCATCTTTTCCGCCCCGAGTATGCCGCCGGACAGGTTCCAGAAGATATCATCCGCTTCGTGGACATTTCCTTTCTTCACTACATCCAATTTCTTAAACAGCGGTTTATCCATCCACTCTTCCTTCAACTCGGACGCTTCCCCGTCCCCTTCTTCAAAGGTGAGGACAAACAGGATGTCCCCGTCCATATCCGGAATCCGCTCCTCCGTCACTTCACTGGCAAACTCCTCCGATTGCTGGGATTTGGGCCGGTCCAAGCCCGCTTCCGCCACCACCGAATCCGGGAACCCATTATGATGGATCCGTACCATTCCCGGAAGGAAACGAACGATGGAAACTTTCGTGTCCAGCTTGTCCTTATACTTGGATTGGAATTCTTCCACCTTTTGATTCCAATCCTTCAGTTTCTGGTCTGCTTCCTCATTTTTCCCCATCGCTTCCGCGTACAATTGGAAATTCTCTTTCCAGACGTGACCGACGGTTTCACTGAAAACGGTAGGAGCGATTTCGGAGAGTTGATCATAGATCTTTTCGTGGCGCACCTTGCTTCCGATAATTAAATCCGGTTTTAAAGAAGCGATTTTTTCCAAGTTCGGCTGCACTTCTTCTCCTACCAACTCCACCCCTTCCATGTCATTGGCGATAAAGTCGTACCAAGGGTCTCCGATCCAGGATTGGACTGCTCCGATCGGTTTTACCCCCAGAGCCAACGCATCATCGACAGCGTCATTGGTCAGAACCACCACCCGCTCCGGCGTCCCTTCGATCGTCGTTTCACCCATGGCGTGTTTTACCACACGCTCTTTTTCCCCGCCTGGATCAGAGTTTGCCTCATCCCCGGTGGCTGGAGAAGAACACCCCGCTACGATCAATGAGAGCGCAAACACAACCGCAATCAAACGTTTCCAGATAAGTCCCTTCATGGTTGTCATCCTCTCCTTTCTCACTGATAATGATTATCATTCAATGCTTCCATCATAGAAGTCTCCTTTCCGACTGTCAAGAATAAACTTGAGAATGATTCTCTCTTATTGCTTTTCTGAGTGATAATGATTATCATAACAAACAGATCGATCTTTCGGTTTTCTTATTTTATTTGTGAGGAGCTTCACCATGTCGCAGCCTGTCTTGCATCGTCCAACCCGCCGTTGGGCGGGGTTGGTGTGGGGGACTGCCGCCATGGCACTGTCCATGCTGGCCAGTGTCAAATGGGGGTGGACCCAGATCGACTGGACGTCCCTTTTTACCGCCTACACCACCGACACCCCCACTCGGGAACAGTTGGTGGTTCAATCCACCCGGGTTCCCCGTGCACTGATCGCCGCCTCCGTGGGAGCCAGTTTAGCCATGGCTGGGGCATTGATGCAAGCGTTGACACGAAACCCTTTGGCATCGCCCGGTATTTTCGGTATCAACGCGGGGGCCGCTTTTTTCGTAGTGGCGGCCACCTCCTTTTTTACCGTTAGTTCTCTTCAATCCTACACCTGGATTGCTTTTGCGGGGGCAGCCGTGGCCGGTTTGATGGTCACTTTGCTCGGCTCTTCGGGCAGGACGGGACTTACCCCGATCAAACTGACACTGGCCGGTGCAGCGATGACCGCCCTTTTCTCCACCTTGACCCAAGGGATCCTGGTGATGGACCAGCGGACCCTGGAAGAAGTGTTGCTGTGGTTGTCAGGATCGATCGTAGGAAGAAAAGTGGAAACCCTGCTGTCCGTTCTCCCCTTCTTCGCGGCGGCCTGGATTCTGACACTGGCTCTTTCTTCCCCGATCACCACCCTGGTCATAGGAGAAGATGTGGCAAAGGGATTGGGGCAGCGTACCGCTTGGGTCAAAGCGGGAGCCGCGTTATGCGTGGTCTTGCTGGCCGGGGGAGCCGTGGCCGTAGCGGGACCGATCAGCTTGGTCGGCTTGTTGGTTCCCCACATCGCTCGCATTTTGGTCGGATATGACTACCGGTGGGTAATCCCCTACTGTTTTGTATTGGGGGGGACCTTTCTGCTGCTGGCAGACATCGGCGCCCGCTACTTGATCATGCCGGGAGGGCCTGTTATGGCATGGCTGACGGGGACAGGGGCCAAGGTCTCCGTCGATGAAGTGCCGGTGGGTGTCATCACCGCCCTCTTGGGCGTTCCGTTCTTTATCACCATCGCCCGAAGGAGTTTATCCCATTGAAATATCCGATCTCCATCCGATCTCCGATCGCTTCCTTCCTCCTGGACCGCCGGGCGCCATGGGTATGGTTGGCCCTCCTGCTCGCCAACGGTGCGTTGTTCACCGTCAATCTGGGAAGCGGAGAATTATCCATCCCGCCGCTGGACGTATGGTTGGCATTGCTCGGCCAGGGATCATCCGCCGACCAGATGATTCTCCACAGCCTGCGCCTGCCCCGAGTGGTCACCGCCTGTCTGGTCGGGATCGCCATGGGAACCGCCGGCGCACTGTTTCAAGGGGTGATGCGAAATCCTCTGGCCTCCCCAGATATTATCGGCGTCACCGGCGGCGCATCAGTGGCGGCGGTGGCTGTTCTCACATTCACAGGCTCCGGCGGAGGGGGCTGGCTCCCGCTGGCCGCCTTCGGGGGTGGAGCCGCGGCGGCGGCTTTGATCTACATCTTGGCATGGAAAGAAGGGGTCTCTCCCCTTCGCCTGGTTTTGATCGGAATCGGCATCCAGACGGCAGCACAAGGCTTAACCACCCTGTTTTTAATCTTAAGCCCGATCCATACTACCAGCCAGGCAATGGTTTGGCTGACCGGCAGCATCTATGCCAGCTCCTGGTCCACCGTCTACAACCTATTGCCTTGGTTGACCGTCTTTCTGCCCCTCGCCTGGCTGTTGACCAGACCGCTCAACTTGTTGCAGTTAGGGGATCCGGTGGCAGTCGGATTAGGCGGGGCCATCCAATGGCACCGCTTCGCCATCACTCTCACCGGTGTCGCCCTGGCGGCGGCAGCCGTATCGGTCGCTGGGCCCATCGGTTTTGTCGGGTTGATGGCCCCCCACATTGCCCGGTTATTAACCGGTCCCGCCTATGGAAGCATGTTGCCCGCCGCTGCCCTTACCGGATCGATGCTCGTGATGGCGGCGGATTGGGTCGCTCGGATCGCTTTTAGTCCGTTAGACCTGCCGGCGGGACTCTTCACCGCTGTGCTGGGGGCTCCGTTTCTGCTGGTCCTCCTGCTGCGGAGCGACCGTCACTCCACCTGAATGGGAGGAATCCACATGACAGCCGGTTTGCAAACAGAAGCCTTGACACTGGGTTACGGCGGTAAAC
Organism: Desmospora profundinema; assembly: GCF_031454155.1. GTDB lineage: Bacteria > Bacillota > Bacilli > Thermoactinomycetales > DSM-45169 > Desmospora > Desmospora profundinema. The sequence continues at coordinate 495,813 of NZ_JAVDQG010000003.1, read as the reverse complement.
CCGTCATCCAGAAATTGAACCTGTCCATTCCCAAAGGAAAGGTAACCGTATTCGTCGGTAGCAACGGCTGCGGGAAATCCACCCTGTTACGCTCGTTGGCCCGTCTGCTGAAACCGAGGGAAGGAACGGTCTGGTTGGACGGAAAGGACATCGCCCGCCAATCCACCAAAAAAACGGCCCGTAAGTTAGCCATTCTGCCCCAAGGGCCTACCGCACCGGAAGGACTAACCGTCCTGCAGCTGGCCAAACAAGGAAGATACCCCCACCAGAGTTGGCTGCAGCAGTGGACCGAAGAGGACGAACGCATGGTCCGATGGGCTCTGGATGTCACACAAATGACTCCGCACGCAGATCGGAGCGTCGATTCCCTGTCCGGCGGACAGCGGCAACGGGCCTGGATCGCCATGACTCTCGCCCAGGGAACTGATACCCTGTTACTGGATGAGCCCACCACCTACCTGGATATGACCCACCAAATTGAAGTGCTGGACCTTCTGTTTAATCTCAACCGGGTGGAAAAGCGGACAGTGGTGATGGTGCTTCATGATCTCAACCTGGCTGCCCGCTACGCGGATCACATGGTGGCTATCCGCCAGGGACGCGTCCATGCCCAGGGAGCTCCCGAAGCGATCCTCACGCCCGCTCTGGCACGGGAGGTATTCGAAGTCGACTGCCGAATCATCCCGGATCCCCTGTTTGGCACCCCGATGTTGATTCCCTATGGACAGGGAAGAATGTTATCCCCGAAAACTCTCATGGGAACGGGGAGTTGATCATGATGAAAGATGCCGCTGTACTGGAAAACCGGTTCCGCTGGTCATTTGAATCCGGGCAACAAATGGGAGACATTCCTGCCGTTTCATTGTTGGAACCAACGAGCCGTAAGCAACTGTTGGATCAGTGGCGGGAGCGAATCGGAACCCAGGAATGGAGCGTCGCCGCCTCTATGCTGGCCAAACGATACACCGCCATGATCATGCCGGGATGGTTGTTTACTCTCAGCCGGTTAAACCGGGTCATCCCCGTAACCCCACAGCGGTGGCTCTTCCGTTTCGGCGACGGTTGGGATGTCCGGCTCATCCTGCCCGCCGATACGCAGACAAACGCCCCCGTTTCCTCCCGAGAACGGGAATCTTGGCGGCAACAGGCGACTGCCGCCTTCTTCTGCAACCACTTGTCCCCTTTCTTCCATGCCCTATCGGACCATCTCTCCCCGTCCGTATCATGGGAGAGTGCCCTCAGCTACCTGTATTACTACTATGAAAGTTGGGAACGGGAAGCAGAAACGGAGGAGGAGCGGAAACGCCTACGGGAAGATTTCCTCTTTCTCACCCAGCGGAACAATCCCTGGATCGATGGAAGAACTCCCAACCCGCTTTCCATCCCGTTTCGCCTGATCTCGCCTCCGGAAGACGAAGGGGAGCCTCTCCGGCTCAGACGAACCTGCTGCCTGTATTACCGTCTGCCGGAGGCCGGTTGTTGCAGCAACTGTCCCCGTCGCAGACACGACCTGGAACCTTCCCATGCCACACGTACGCTGGCGGAGAAAAAGGGATGAAGACAAGCCGGACGCATCGGAGCTGGGAGGGATATGAAATGAAACGATACGGGACATCCATCTGTCTGTTGTTGATTCCCGCATGGATTTCTTCGACTACCTATGCAGGTCAAGGCCTCTTGGCGTGGTTGGGAAGCATGGCACTGATCTTGGCTGCCGCATGGTTCACAAAATTTTTGAAAACCGCCAAGGAATCGGCGGATGAATGAACACTCTCAAAAAGCAGCCCGATATCTCATATTAAACGCCCCGTACCATTGCCGGTCGGGGCGTTCCTCTTTAAACTGAGCTGTCCATTTACGAAGTGGCTGTCTGAGAAGCGGGTTTGGGTTCCTTTTGATTCATCTGAAGGAGCGTAAACAACGGGCGTTCTACACAAGCATGCAATAAACAGCCGATTCCCACCGCCAGTCCTGCTGCTGCCGCATGGGTCCAAGCGAAACCCAGTCGATCGATCATCCCCCAATGGACAGCGGCATGAAAGAGTAACGTCAGTGTGGGGATATGGGTAAGGAAAATCATATAAGCCGAATCGCCCAGCCCGTTCAATAGCCGTGGCAGGGAAGGATTGATCCGCGTTTGGACCAGGGCCAGCCCCAACAAGATCGTGGCCACCGGAATGCCATAGGTAAACGTATCGTCAAGGGGAAGCCATTGACGGTCAGCGTTGGCCCATGCAAAAGCCAAGCCCGCCCCGCCCAGGATCATTAAAGGTACGGGAGCCGGAATTTCCACCTTGTGTACCAGATAGGCGATAAACCCTCCCACAAAAAAGTAGAGATGATACTTGCTGAAAATCCATTGGGTTACCCAATGATTGTCCAGCAATCCACTGGAGAAGTTAATCAGAACCAGCATGAACCAACCGGAGAGGAACACCGTCCCTCTCCCCCTGCCCAGCATGAGCACGACGGCAAACACCAGGTAAAACAAAAGAAGATGGGATAATACGCCCGACAGAGGGTGAATCGGGTGCTCCTGCGGAAGAAGCAACAAACTCTTCCACACCTGGGACGCTTCCAAATCCCGCCCCGTAAAAGTGGAGGCGAAAGGAAGCATCGGAATCAGGATATACCAATAAGGAGGGACAATCCGAATCCAACGTTTAAACAGGAACGTCCATGCGACCGGTTTTTCTCCGATCCGCTCCCGATACCGGGTGAACAAAATGAACCCGCTCAGGAGCAAAAAAAGTCCCATGCCCCGGATCGAACCATCTCCCCCCATCCCAGCCACGCCTCTTCCCCAAGAGAGGAACCGATCTGATTGGCCGAAAACACCACCATCAACAAGGGGAACAAGCCCCTGGCCATGTGTATGCCATTTAACTTGCCGGTCATGGATTCTCCCCTTCTATATGGTAAATAAAACCAACAAAAACGGGCTTGCAGTCGTTATTGTATAAGAAAAAGAGAATCCGTCAAGGCGCCACATCCATTTTTTCTATCCATGAAGCGATTTTACAGGGTTGACACGTCACCTGTCCTTGATTATAATGGCTGGAAAAATCTTTGAAAGCACCGAACTAGGTTTAGCTCCCTTCCATCCGTGATATAATAGTAGTAACCCCAATGGTAACAAACCAAGATCCAATGAGCCTCACTGTAAAGGCGGTGTTACACATGGAAACGTTGCTTTCCAGATTTCAAGACGGGGACTGGGTGAAAGGGAAAACCATTAACGACGAACTGTTTCAAGGATATATCGAATCTATCAATCTTCATCAAAATACAGCCAAGGTTCGGATTATCCAGTCAGATAACCGGCAAATGGTCGGCAAACTGTCCATCAGTACCCTCGACCAGCTGAAACACCACGAGGATACGGCTCTTAACCAAGAAGGACATTTGCTTAATTTTATCGACATGGCCCTTACCACCCATGACAAGGAATGGTTCCTACAATTAACCGATTCCCTGAAGGAACTGCAACGCTGATTAACAATAGATGTCCTTATATTTAAACAGGCTGATCACACACGGTTGTGATCAGCCTGTTTTTTCGGCTCGAACGGCCACTTCCTGACGCGTCTGTATACATCCGTCGGCAACGGTTGCTGCAACAGAAATTCGATCATCCCACGGTCCGCTCCCACCTCGGTTACATATCGAAAGAGAGAATCCGCCTGGTTTCTCCTTCCCATCAGGGCATAAGCGACCGCCCACACTTCCGGACTCCCCACCGGGATCCCGTTCCAGTGAAAACGGGAAACGGTCGGGATCCGACACACTCCCGCATCGGATTGAATCGCAAAGCCTCCGATCAAATCCATTTCCCCTTCCCCACCGAGAATCACCAGACGAAAGGAGCTGGCGAAAAGGGTTCCCCCTTCTCTCCTCTCATAAAGAATTCCCTGCGCTGAGAGAGCATCCTTTACTTCATTCAAGCTGGCTTCAGTGGTTAGATCCCAGTCGTTCACCCTTTTCTGAATGCCCAGCGCATAGAGAAGTCCGCTTCCTCCCAGCGCATGCACAAGATCCGCTTCCTCCATCACTTTGGAAACCCGCTTCAGAAACGGAATGGATGGGATCTTATCCTTTTCACTCCTGTCCATGGTCCAGAATTTCCTTTACCCTGCCTACCTGGCCATCAGTCAGACGAACCTTGATCCCATGGGGATGGGTTGCGGAACGGGTCAAAATCTCCTTCACCACGCCACGGGTCCGTTTACCCGTTCGTTGATCGTGTTTCAGTACAATATCCACCGTCTGACCCGGCTGAATCAAACGGCGCTGCCTGCCGTCCATATGGGTTCCCCCTTTCCTCGCCTCAAAATCACACTGCCGTTGTAACATCACCCGCTCTTCCGCTCAATCTTGGTTGCAGGGAAGTCTATATGAAAAGACGGATGGAGCGCGGCTTTATACCGGCTCTCCATCCGCAACCATTAAACATACATTCCCTTGATTTTCTCCTGGAGAGAGGGATCTTCCAGGTATTCGTCATAGGTGGTCTGCTTATCCACCAAACCTTGTGGTGTAATCTCCATGATGCGATTGGCGACGGAGTGAATCAACTGGTGATCATGGGAAGTGAACAAAATGGTGCCCGGGAATTCTTCCAATCCTTTATTGAGTGCCGTGATCGCTTCCATATCCAGGTGGTTGGTCGGTTCATCCAGAATCAATACGTTGGCGCCGGAGAGCATCATACGCGCCAACAGGCACCGTACTTTTTCACCCCCGGATAAAACATCGGCTTTCTTCATCACTTCCTCACCGGAGAATAGCATGCGGCCCAGGAAGCCCCGAATGAAAGTTTCCGACTGATCAACTGAGTATTGGCGTAACCAATCCACCAGAGTCAGATCCACACCGTCAAAGAAGGCGTTGTGGTCTTTGGGAAAATAAGCCCGGGAGGTGGTGATTCCCCAATGATATTCTCCCTCATCCGCTTCCTGTTCATCGGCCAAGACCTGAAACAGCGTCGTCTTCGCCAACCCGTCGGGTCCGACGAAAGCCACTTTGTCTCCCTTGTTGATGGTAAACGAGACATTTTTCAGCACCGGTAGGCCATCCACCGCTTTGGAGAGCCCTTCCACCCGCAACAGGTCATTGCCCGCTTCCCGTTCCGGCTGAAATTTGATAAAGGGATAGCGGCGGGAGGAAGGCTGTATGTCCTCCAGAGTCAGTTTCTCCAGCAGTTTCTTGCGGGATGTGGCCTGCCGGGCCTTTGATTTGTTGCTGCTGAAGCGTGCGATGAAAGCTTCCAATTGCTTCCGTTTCTCATCGATCTTCTTGTTCTTCTCTTTGGCCATCTGCTGCGCCAGTTGACTGGACTCAAACCAGAAATCGTAATTGCCCACATACAGCTTGATTTCGCCAAAGTCGATATCCGCCATATGCGTACAGACCGTATTGAGGAAATGACGGTCGTGAGAAACGACAATGACGGTGTTGTCAAAGTTGAGGAGAAAATCTTCCAACCAGCGGATCGCCTGAATATCCAGGTGGTTGGTCGGTTCGTCCAGCAGCAGGATGTCCGGCTGGCCGAACAAGGCTTGGGCCAACAGCACCTTCACCTTGTCGTTGCCCTCCAGCTCTTTCATCTTTTTATCATGAAGCTCTTCCGAAATGCCGAGACCAGACAAGAGTTGGGCCGCTTCCGCTTCGGCTTCCCAGCCGTTCAACTCGGCGAATTCCCCTTCCAATTCCGCTGCCCGCACCCCGTCTTCATCGGAAAAATCCGGTTTGGCGTACAGGGCATCCTTCTCCTTCATAATCTGATAGAGACGTTCATGCCCCATCACCACCGTTTCCAATACCGGATGCTCTTCGTATTGGAAATGATCCTGCTTCAACACCGCCAGCCGCTGGCCGGAAGTAAGGATCACCTCTCCCTTGTTGGGTTCCACTTCACCGGAGAGGATTTTAAGAAAAGTAGATTTACCGGCACCGTTGGCTCCGATCAAACCATAACAGTTTCCGGGTGTGAATTTGATATTAACATCCTCAAACAGTTTACGCCCGCCGTAAGCCAGGCCTACTCCTTGTACTTGAATCATAGGAATCCGTCCTCCACCTTTGCAAACTCCCAACCATTGTACCACGAAGACAGAGCAAAAGACTTCTGTACAGAGCGGGGAAAACAGAAAAAAAGCCATCCGGCACCATGCCGATTTGGCTGGATATTCTACCAATCAACAAGAGATCGTTCAGAACATCAGACACAACCGGGTTTCATCTATAAAACGTCACCGACATCTACCGGTGGATGATTCCGCTTCACTATTATCATGATAACACATCTTCCGAATGACACCAATCGATGATTCGAAGTGATGGTTATTCGATTGGAAAACAGGGCATTTGCCGGTTATTTTCGCTTTTCACTGTGGATACGGTTGATATATAATGTGACCGTAATCGACGGAGGATTTTAAACCGCGGGTTACACCTTACACCCATCATGCCTCGTGAGCAAAAGGGATGAGGAGCTCCTCAAATAATTATGGTCAAATGGGAGTGGAAGGATTATGGAGAAACCCGGTTTATGGACGATCTTTTGGACTTATACCCTTATTGGATTGCAAGGCTGGGGTGGTCCGGCTGCTCAAATTCAGGTCATTCATGAGGATGCGGTTGAAAAGAAAAAATGGATTGATAATGAACGGTTTAAAGATGCCTTTGCAGTTTGCGGAATGTTACCGGGACCCGAAGCTGCCGAACTTTGTATGTATGTTGGGTATCGGCAACGTGGCATTCTAGGTGGTATTTTGGCCGGATTAGGATTTATGTTACCCAACTTTATATTAATCACCCTTTTGGCTTGGGCTTATTTTCAATACGCTGCGACCTCTGAAATTGCTCAAAGCTTATTATATGGTGTAAAACCGGTAATGGTTGCGATCGTTTTATTCAGCCTTTACCGAATTGCCCACAAGTTTGGGGTTCTACAGGAGCGTAAAAAAATCTTCATCACCCTATTGATGGTGACATTAACTTTTATTACACGAATGGACCTCATATTTTTGCTATTAGTGATGGGCTTCGTTTATATGATCCTCGTCCGTTCTTTTGAGAATAAAAGATATAGCATCCATGATATGCCGCTCTGGGCAATGACTTCAATCGGAGCGGCATCGGTAACGACTAGTCTGTCCTTATTATTTTTAAAAGTCGGAGCGCTTAGCTTTGGTGGAGCTTACACTGTTTTAGCACTATTACAATTTGAAGCGGTAGATAATTACGGTTGGTTAACCACGGAACAGTATATTGATGGATTAGCGATTAACGAACTGACACCCGGTCCTTTGATTATGGTGGCTGCTTTTGTTGGATATGCTGCATCCGGTTTTTGGGGAGCCATTTTAGCCACTTTTTTCATCTTTTTGCCAGCTTTTTCGATCATACTGATTGGGGCTCCTTACTTTGATAAAATAAGAGAAAACAAAAAATTGAAGCGATATCTAGCGGGTGTGAGCGCTGCTGTCGTTGGTTTAATCGCCAGCTTTCTCATCCGATTATCATTAGACGTTTTTCATGATTGGGGAAGCGTCATGATTGCCGTGATCACTCTGGGATTGTTATTTAAATTAAAATGGAAAATTTGGCAAGTATTCCTATCGGCGTTGGCTTTAGGAATGGTGATGATCCTTATTTAACACCCATAAAGCATCACGATGAAACCCGTTATGGAGGCGGGTTTTTTATTATACCCTCCTCTAAATCATTGAAAATGATGTCTCCGTTTTCTGGCGGCTGATCGGAACCTCATACCAGGGCGGCTTATATCGCGTCTCTTCATTTAAAGGTGGATATTTCCTATGGGATACGATAGATTAAAGTTAAATGAATCGTACTTAAATCCATAACCATGATGGTCCTTGGATAGAAATTCTCCCGTCAAGGGAATGTGGCTATATAGAGAGAGGAGGACCTCACGCCATTGGGATGGATGTCAGAATCATGGGTGGAAGTGGCGGCGGGGATGGCACGGGACTTTCCCTGGATTCGTTGGTTGGTGGTCTCGACCATCCTTGTGCTCTTCGTCCTCTTCCTGATCGTCGCTTATCGTGTCATCCGCGGAGATTGGATCCCTTTTTGGTTTCACCGCTCAGGAGAAACGGGAAATGATTCAAGGAGAGGAACGGATCCTTTCCGAATTGACCCGGCGGTGTTGCACGGTCCTCCGTTGACCGAAACCGCCAGCGGGATGGAGCCCATCACCCGATACATGGGGGAGAAAGATCGACAGATTGACACATTGAAGGAGATTCTGTCCGAGTTGAAACAGGACCAAAAAGCAGAAGCAGACCGGAACACCGACTTTGTCGCCATGATGGAAATCGTGGCGGACGGGGTCTCAAGCGCCCTCACTCACGCATACATTGAACTTGAGAACTCTTTTTCCATCGATTATCCTTATACTATAGACAGTATTCAGTCTGCCATGGCCAACGAAAAAGTGAAAAATCCCGGTGTGGCCGTGTTTGTTCCACACGAAACCGGCCGATTCCTGGTCCCCGTCTCCTGGGTGGGACTGGCGCAATCCTTTGAGGATTACCGTCCTCCGCTCACGGGACATTCACCGGAAGGCCGGACTTGGCTGCATGCCTGCACCTGTAGTTGGGACGATTTAACTAAAACCTCCTTGTATCCCATTCCACCCGCCACTCGTTCCATGATCGCCAGTCCACTGGTGGCCAACGAGGAGAAAGTGGGAGTGCTGGCCGTTTATGCAGAAGTGGAAACCGGGTTTTGGCACCCCATGGATAACCGTCATCTCGCATCCTTTGCCAAGCTGCTCAGTTCGCTCGTCTATCTGGACCGTTACAGCACGCGCGTTCCGAAAGGGGGCAGGGAACGGTGAACGGAAAACCAAGCTTTCATCAGCGATCCAAGGAAATTCACCGCCGGTACCGCGCCGGCCTGATCAGCCGGGAGGAGTATCTGGAGCAAGTGAAAGCCGGCCGTTTTGATCAGGTGATGGAAGACATCGATCGCAAATACGAAAAATATTACAAGATGCTGGAGAAGAACGCTTGATTCCAGGGGACGGTACACCTATTTTCGAAAGTCCCTTGCCACCACTCCCCCTGCCGGGAGTTTTTTTGTTTGTTGGGAAAGGAGGCCGCCATGCTGGACCGTCTGATGGTTTGGTTTTTTATCGGGTTATTGCTAATCGGCGCGATTGTGCTGATGATCGGGTTGCCGCTGGCTGGCCATGCCGCCCTGTTGTGGCTGCTCCAGTCATGGTCCTGGATGGATACCACTGTCACCGCCGAGGCCGCCTATCTCTGGTGGGCTCTGGGCATGTTCTTTTTCCCGCTTTTACCCTTGGCCGCCGTCCAAGTGGTTAACACCGTCCATCTGTGGATTTGGAAGCAACCGCTGCCAAATACAGCCCGTCACCCCTTCTCCGTAGGTCTCAGCCTGTTTGTCCTAGGATTGTATTTCTCCCAGCTGGGCAGCCAAATTACAGCCATCCACTTATCCACACCTGCCGTCATCGCCCTGGCAATGGGTTACACTGCTGTGTTCCAGCTGATTTGCTGGACCCAGCCGACGTGGGTAAGATGGATCAGAAGAGGGTAAAAAATGAGCCCAAAAGCCGCTCCGACAAAGGAGCGGCCCGCATCAGGAACTAACCATCGTCCCATCGTTGACGTGAAGCACTTCTCCGGTTACATACATGGAATCATCCGAGGCCAGATAGACATAAGAAGGTGCCAACTCAAAGGGCTGTCCCGCCCGTTTCATCGGCGTGCCGGCCGGAACCATCCGATACTCCAAGCCCGGTTGGCGACTTTGATGCTGCGGCGGAAACGAAAGGGGAACATCCTTACACACCCTCTAATTCCCGTAATAAGGATCGACCGGATACATCCCAGAACCCCCATCCGTTCTCAGAATAACGGGGTTCTTCGTGTTCAGAAAAAGCCTTCGTCAATCACACAATCCGCTTACGGATAGCGGCGCTCAAGTAGTCGATCAGAACGACGACCACAATGATCACCAACAGGATCATGCCGATTTCCGACCAGTTGCGGTTGGCGACGGCGATCGTGATCAGCGTGCCGATGCCGCCGGCACCGATGATCCCCAGGATGGTGGAGGCGCGGACATCGATTTCAAAGCGATAGATGGCGTAGGACAAAAATTGCGGGATGATTTGCGGAATAATCCCGTAAAACAACGTCTGTGTCTTGTTGGCACCATTGGCGCTCATCGCCTCCACCACGTTCATCTCAATCGCTTCAATCGCTTCCGCGTACAATTTCCCCAGCATCCCGATGGAGTTGATCGCAATCGCCAATACCCCGGCAAAGGGATTGGGACCGACGGCGGCAACGAAAATCAAAGCCAGGAGCAGTTCCGGAAACGTCCGGATCCCGCTGAGGATGCCGCTCCCGATACTGCGCAGCACCCGGTTTTTCACCATGTTGGACGCTGCCAGAAAAGCGATGGGAACCGCCAGGATGGATGCCATTAAGGTGCCGGTGTAGGCGATGAACAAGGTTTCCATCATCTTTTCCATCACTTTTCCGAAAGCGCCGAAATCAGGGGACAGCATCTGCGGAATGACACGGTCCAAATTGTCGATGGTCCGCTCGCTGAATACCCGCTCCCATTTGACGTCGATGCTGGTAAACACCCATAGGTAGAGGGTGGCGACGGCGACGGCGATAATCCAACGGACCGTGATCTGTTTCCAGGTGCGTTTCGGTTTGGGTATGCTCGTCATCGCTCAAACCAACCTCTCTCGGATTTTACCGCTTATATATTCTATCGCCAGTACCACGAAGAAAATAATGAGTATCAACGTCATCACATTGGGATAGCGCAGGAACGCAATCTGCTGCTGCAACAGAAGTCCGATCCCCCCCGCTCCCACAAAACCGAGGACGACAGACGCCCGCACATTAATCTCAAACACATACAGACTAAAGGAGCAAAACTGGGGCAGCACCTGAGGAACGACCGCATAGGCGATGATCTGAAATGCATTCCCTCCGGATGCCCGGATCGCTTCCAACGGCTGCGGATCGATCGACTCGATGGTTTCACTGATGAGCTTGGTCAGGATACCAAAGGAAAAGATGATCAGGGCCAAAATGCCGGAAAAGACACCAATCCCGAAGATGCCGACAAACACCACTGCCAGGATCAGATCAGGGATGGTGCGGAGCGCATTGAGAAAGAGTTTGGCGGGGTGATGGATCCATGGGATGCTGGTCACATTACGGGCCGCCAGCAGGCAAAATGGGATACACAGGATGGCCGCGATGGTGGTGGCGATCACCGCCATCTGGATCGTCTCCAGCAACTTGGGCCATACCTGGGAAACATAATCCCAGTTGGGCGGGAAGAGCTGCCCCACCATGTTCCAAATATGAGGCAATCCGGCGATGAGGTCGGTAACCGTCGATTCGGTTTCAACGGATGTCCACAAGTAGAGGCCAAACACCACCCCGAAAATGAGGGTGATTCGCTTTTTTTCCCTGCCGGAAACGATGCTCCCGGAAAATGGCTCGGCATGGGGGACGGAAACGGTCTTAGGCATGCTGCACTTCTCCTCCCCGCTTGTCCTCCTCACGGATCGGACGACCATAGATTTCTTCAAAGGTTTTTTCCGTCACCTGGCTGGTAGGCCCGTCGAATACCACTTCTCCCGCCCGCATCCCGATAATCCGGTCGGCATACTCCATCGCCATGTCGATGTAGTGCAGATTGACCAAGGTGGTAATATTGTCCTCACGGTTGATCTTTTTCAGGTAACGCATCACCTGATGGGAGGTCGGCGGGTCCAGGCTGGCCACCGGCTCGTCCGCCAAGATGATCGACGGTTGCTGAGTCAATACCCTGGCAATACTGACACGCTGCTGCTGGCCGCCGGAAAGCTGATCCGCCCGTTGGTACACCTTTTCCTCAATATTCACCCGCTTCAGACTCTCATAAGCGAGGTTGACATCTTCCTTGGGGTACAGATTCAGAATACTGCGGATGGTGCCGGTATGCCCCAGACGGCCGGAAATCACATTTCTCATCACCGAGGAACGTTTCACCAGGTTGTAGTTTTGAAAAATAATACCCACTTTGGTTCGGAGTCGACGCAGCTGTTTTCCCTTGTAGGAGATGATGTTCTCTCCATCCACCCACAGTTGACCATCGGTGGGAGTAACCAAGCGGTTGATACTGCGGATCAAGGTGGATTTCCCCGCTCCGGAAAGCCCCACCACCACAATAAATTCCCCTTCGCCGATGGATAGGTTGACGTTTTTCAAGCCTTGCGTCCCATTGGGATAGACCAGCGAAACATCTTTAAACTGAATCACGGCCGTCACTCCTGACTGATTTTGGTGATCACGCGAAAAAAGGGTCTCCTAACGGAGAACCCCTTTTTCGCGAGAGCGAGGAAATCCTTCCCCTGGATGGATCAGCTGCCGTCGAGATCGATGGAGTCCTCAAACTTTTTAAAGGTATCGCGGACGATGTCAAAATCCTCATCCGCCGCTTCACGGATGGCATCCCAGTTGTACACGTCATTCATGATTTGAATCATCTCTTCGTTGTCGTTGAAACGGAGAAACGCCTGCTGGATTTTTTGTACCAGTTCGTCATCCAGATTTTTGGTGACAGAGATGGTGTCATTGGGAATCTCATCCGTATATTCAATCACTTCCAACTTATCCATGATATCCGGGTAATCCTCTTCCAAGCCAGTCCGCGCATCTTCAAAGGTGGTGGCCACATCGGCCTCCCCTTCGTAAACGGTGATCAGAGCGTTGTCATGACTACCGGCCTGTACCACTTCACCAAAAAACTGGGTCGTCGGATCTTTTACGTCAAACTCGTCCATGATCTGAGCGGCCGGGAACAGGTAGCCGCTGGTGGAGGCAGCATCCACATACGCCCACGTTTTCCCTTTTAAGTCCTTCAGGGATTGGATGCCGGAATCCCCCTGCACCACGTATTGGGCACGATAGGTATCACTACCGTGACGCTCTGATTTTAAAATGACTTCCACCCCGTGTTTCTCATTGGCCAGCACATACCCGAATGCCGGAATAAATCCGATCTGCACCTGATTGCTGCCCATCGCTTCCACCAAGGCGGAGTAGTTGGTCATCACCCGGCCTTCCACTTCGATCCCCAGTTCCTCGGACAATTGCTCCGCCAACGGCTGAACCGTATCGGCTATTTTATCAGAATCTTGAGACGGAACGAACCCCATGACCAGCTTATCCGGGTTTCCTCCGTCGCCATCAGCCCCCTGACCGCCGCAAGCCGCCAATACGGCCACCATGGTCAGAGACAACAGTACAGATAATACCTTTTTCATAGTACCCCCTCCGAGAATGTAGGAATCAACCCCACGCGAGTGTACATATCCCATATCGATTTTCGACTAAAACCATATTAAGTTTATATTAATTCTTCAATGAAATCCAGAATCTTTTCAAACAATCGGAAATCCAGTATAGTGTTATCTGCGAAGAGAAAGGCGGGATTCTTTGAAAAACGAATGGTTCAATGTCCGTTTGATAATTTTTGACCTGGATGGAACCCTGTATGAAGATACAAACCACTTTGAGTATTTTGCTTCGCTGTTAAAACAAATGATTCCTTCCGATCGGCAAGCCGCCTTTGAAAGCACTTATCGACAAATACTGGCGGGCGATCATCCCGTTTCCATCGGCAAGGCCTATGACCTGAAGCAGGATGCCGTCCTCACCCTGGATCCGATCACCCTGCGGGCAGCATCCGTCTGTGACTGGGACGGAAACCCCTGGACCCCGAATCGCGTTCAGGATACGTATCCCGAACCGGTTACCCTCGATTTTGAAAACATCGTCGCCATCGGGGACGGTTGGTGGCTTCCCTTTGCCGTCGCCAAACATTACGGAGCGGGGAACACCTATCCCGCATATGTAAAAACCAAAGAGTATTTGACGGCTCACGAACACCTCCTTACGCGCACTCCCGGACTCCGGAGCTGGCTGGAACAGCAAGGAAAATCGAAATCCCTGGTGTTAGTTACCAACAGCGAACAGGATGACGTTCAGCGTTTGCTCTCCCAGCTGGATCTGTCAGGAGTCTTCCATCAAGTGGTGACGGACGCCCGCAAACCCGCCGGCACGACGGCGATCTTTCAAAACCTGCTGAAAGAACACGGCGTTCTGCCGGAAGAGGCGGTCTCCATCGGAGACAATTTCTTAAACGAAGTGGCTCCTGCCCTTCACCTGGGAATGAAAGCCGTCCTGCTGCAGCCGACCCCGGCTCCATTTGCTCATGATCGGTTATGGGTGGTAAGAAGCATACGCGATCTTTTTTGAGGATCAAGGATTGCCCACCCTCTCGGAATGGATGGCAAAAGATCAAAAACAACAAAGCCGAGGGATTGATCCCTCGGCTTTGTTGACTATTCCTTTTTTCCTCGTTACTTGGTAGTCAAGAACCATCCGGAATCGATGATCCCTCCTCCCGTGTAAATGCGGCTACACATTCCACATGGTGTGTATGGGGAAAGAGGTCCACCGGTTGCACCTCATTCGTGACATAGCCCTGATCCGCCAGGATGGCCGCATCCCGGGCCAGGGTGGCCGGGTTGCAGGATACGTAGATGAGCCGCTCCGGCTCCATCCGCACCGCCGCTTCCAACAGTTCCGGGGCACACCCTTTCCGCGGCGGATCCACCACGATTACATCCGGTCGTATTCCTTCATCCGCCCAGCGCGGCATGATCTCTTCAGCCGCCCCTACTTCAAAAGAAGCGTGTATAATTCCATTTAGTTCCGCATTGAGCCGGGCATCTTCCACCGCTTGCTCCACCGATTCCACGCCCAACACCCGTCCTGCATCACGGGCCAGGTAGAGGCCGATCGTGCCGATGCCGCAATAAGCATCCACCACCGTTTCCCCTCCGGTTAACGCGGCTCGGCGACGCACTTCCTCATATAATACGACCGTCTGATCCGGGTTCACCTGGAAAAAGGAATGGGGAGAAATACGGAAGCGGACCGGTCCGATGGCATCTTCGATCCACCCCTTCCCCCACAGCACGCGATTCTCCTTTCCGAGGACCGTATTGCTCCGACGGGGGTGAATATTTTGCACCACGGAAGCCAACCCGGGAACACGCTTTTCCAGCCGGGTGAGCAGCTCCCGCTTCCGGGGGAGACGCGGACCATTGGTGACCAGCACCACCATCACCTCTTTCGTCCGTTTCCCCGTTCGGACCATCACATGCCGCAACAGACCGCGGTGTAACCGCTCCTCATAAGGCGGAATGTCCAGCTCCCGGACGATGTCGATCACGGCCTGAATGGTTTGATCATTGGTTTCCTGTTGAATGAAACAACTTTCATAGGGAACGATTTCATGGGTACCGGCGGCGTAAAACCCCGCCACCGTCTCCCCTCGCCTTCCACTAAAGGGAACTTGTGCTTTATTCCGATAGTGCCAGGGCTGTTCCATCCCCATCACGGGCAACACCTTTACCCCTTCCATTCCCGCGATCCGTGAAAAACTGTCGGCCACCTGGCGCTCTTTCATCCGCAATTGCGCCGGATAAGCCAGGTGTTGCAGCTGACAGCCCCCACACTGCTCAAAAATGGGACAGAATGGATCCACACGGTCCGGGCTGGTTTCTTCCCACTCCTCCACCCGGGCATGTGCATATGTTTTTTTCACTTTTTGCACCTGTACACGAACTCGTTCCCCTGGCAAAGCGGAAGGGACAAAAACGGTAAACCCGTTCACCTTGCCTACGCCGTCACCGGTATGGCTCTGGTTATCGATGTCGATCGTGATCCGGTCGCCCGGATCAACCGGAGGTTGTCTTTGTTTCATCTCAATGTTCTCCCCGCCGATGACGAAGTTTTTTCCATTTGCCTGAAGGAGCCTGGTTCTCTGCGGGACACAAGACGGATAAATGGCCGGCGAGGGTTTCAAAACGGCCGGCCAAATCGCCGCCCCATTCCCCGTCCAGATTAAGTTTCATCGGTTTATCGGAAATAACCTCCAACCGGTCCGTCTGGAAATAAAGGACCCGTTCATCATCTAAATGCTCCCCTTTCAAGACCGATCCCACGAGATGGACCAATTCCGGCAGACTGGCTTTGCGAACCACCAACACATCCAATAACCCGTCTCCGATGTCGGCTTGAGCCGCCAGTTGATCGAATCCGCCGATGGAAGGGCTGTTGGCGACAATAATCAGATAGATCTCGTCTTCCACTATTTTTTGCGGAGACTCCAACCGGACCCGGAAAGGGCGCAGCAACGTCCCTAGCTTCTCCAACCCCTTGGCATAATAAGCGAATTGGCCCAGAACCGTTTTTAATCGGCTGGGTGTCTGATGGGTGACTTCCGTCAAGAAACCGGCGGCAGCTACATTGATAAAGTAGTGGTTTTGTACACGCCCCACATCCATGGGACAGGCTCGCCCCTCTCCGATCACCTCGCAGGCGGCCACCATGTCACGTGGAAGGTGCAACGCCCGGGCCAAGTCGTTGCTGGTTCCGCTGGGGATAATGCCTAATTGCGGCCGGGAGGAAAAAGGGGCCAGGCCGTTGACCACTTCGTGAATTGTTCCATCTCCACCGGCGGCAATCACGATATCAAACCCCCGCTTAACCGCTTCAGCCGCAGCATGAGAGGCATCACCGGGATGACGGGTAGCGTGACAGGACGTCTCCAGTCCCTTCTCCTCCAGCCGCTGCAAGATCCGCGGCAATTGCCTTTCGATTCCTTCCTTTCCTGCCGTCGGATTATAAATCAGGCGCGCACGCTTCATGATGAACCTCCTTTTCCACTGGGATCGTAACTTGCCAACCAACCGCATACCTTTGGAAACAAAGAGAAAGGAGGCCAGACGGGTGGAATCCTCTCATCAAAACGATCCGGTAATCCCAACGGAAACCCCGTGCCAACCCCTTCGCCTGCGGGAAGCCCGCCAAGCCCTGGAGCATACACTGGTTGCGGACGCGATTTTATTCACCTTGGACGAACAATGGGCCCAGATCGACGGGATCGGCGATCTGCCCGGCCTCTCCTCTTTTCGCCGCAACCACGAACGGGCAGCCACTCTCCATACCGCCGCCCGGGGCTGTCTGGAACGGATGGCAGGGGGAGATTGGCATGAGAGTATCATCCGGATGCTGATAATCCGTATGTATGAAGGTCGCCACTATGATTCCCTGAAGCGAGGCAACTTGCTGGAAGCTTGCCGCTCGGTCTCCCGTGAATGGCAAGTGGTGTTGGAAAACGGTGTCCGATGGCTCCAGTTCAGTGACGAGGCCTGGCGGGATGCGATGGTCTTATCCCAGGAGGCTGTCGGCGGAAAGCGTTGGAGTGTGCTGGCTCCTGATTGGAAAGAGAAATAACACCTCGATGTATTCTTTTCATTTTTATTACCGTTTCCGGCCGCCCGCAATCCGGTTACCCATATTCACATGGGGAAGATGTTCTTAGGTTACCATAATTGCCGGGTGAAAGCCCATGTCGTGGACGGCGCCGCATGGAAACAGGGAGCCGGCGGCTCCCTGTTTACCACTGATGAAACCCGGCAGGATTACTAATGGAAACCACATCCCGCATGACCGCCTGATCTTGGCTCACCTGCTCCCGGGCCTCCTGTAAACGCTCCTGCATGGCAGGATCCACATCCGCCTGCCCCTGGTACTGATCCAACTCCTCCTGAGCCTGTTCCAACAGAGCCTGGGCTTGTCTCAGCACCTGAGGATCTGCCAGGTTCCGAGCCTCTTTTACCGCCTCACTGGCCTGTTTCGCTGCCTGAAGGGCAGCCTCCAACTCGTTGGACACACTGTTGCCCCCTTTTACGCGCGCATCTTTCGCGCGTTCGTCAAACAGTGTGCCTCGCCGTGACTTAGTTTATAATCCCCTGGAAAAAAGCCCGTCCGAAGGGACGAGCTTTTCATCATTGGGGAATTCGCCTGCGGGCCTGGAGGGCAAACCAGGAAAAGAGCAGGCTTACCAATCCGAAAATCACCCCGTTTTCCACGTAAAAAAACTGAACCAGCGCGTTTCCCAACAGAAGAAGCGCCAACATCACATAGATACGGCGGGAAAAGGGGTTGCCGCGAAACTCGAACAGGATGACGAAAAAGTAGAGCGCGATCACGAAGTAATGGACCGCGACAGGGGGCTCATCCTGGAGATATCTTGCTCCGAAAAACAAGAAAAACACCACGATCGCCCCGTACAAAATCTGCATCAAAAACACCTCATTCATTCACCGGAACATTACAATCCGATTTGGTCCCGGATCAGCTGGTTAACCAGCTGGGGGTTCGCCTTTCCTTTCGTCGCTTTCATCACTTGTCCCACCAAGAAGCCCAACGCCCGATCCTTTCCGTTTTTCAAATCGGCGATGGATTGGGGATTGGCCTCAAGCACTTGCGTGACAATTTCTTTTAGTTTTCCTTCGTCGCTGATTTGCACCCATCCTTTTTCCTCAACAATCCGCTTGGGGTCTCCCCCTTTTACCACCAGCTCTTTAAATACTTTTTTACCGATCGTGTTGCTGATGGTTCCCTCCTCAATCAAGCGGATCATGGCAGCCAGGGAATCGGAACGGATGGCCGTCTCCTCCAGCTCTTTGCCCTCTGTGTTGAGATAACCCAACAGTTCGCCGGAAATCCAGTTGGCGGCTGCTTTGGGATCGGCACCTGCACCCACCGTCTCCTCAAAGAAACCGGCCACGCGGGGGGTTGCCGTCAACAGGCTGGCATCATAGTCGGACAGGCCGTAATCAGACCGATAGCGGGCTTTTCGGGCATCCGGCAATTCGGGGAGAGAGTTTGCCACCCGTTCGCGCCAGTCGGCACCGATATGAAGCTGGACCAGATCCGGCTCCGGAAAGTACCGGTAATCATGGGCTTCTTCCTTGCTCCGCATCACCTTGGTTCGATTCTCGTTTTCCAGCCAACGCATCGTCTGCTGTACAATGGTGCCCCCTTGGGAAAGCACCTCCGCCTGCCGCTTCTCTTCAAATTCCAACGCCCGTTCCACATTGCGGAAGGAATTGAGGTTTTTCATCTCCGTCTTGGTGCCGAAGGTGGTAGAGCCCGCCGGGCGGAGACTGATGTTGGCATCGCAACGAAGCGAACCTTCTTCCATTTTCACATCGGAGACACCGGTGTACAACAGGATCTGTTTCAGCTTTTCCAGATAAGCCCGGCCTTCTTCAGGCGAACGCATATCCGGTTCCGAAACGATCTCGATCAGGGGTACCCCCACTCGGTTGTAGTCCACCAGGGAACCTCCTCCTTGTTCGGAGTGGTTCAACTTCCCCGCATCCTCTTCCAGGTGAACCCTTGTGATCCCGATCCGCTTCCTTTCGCCCCTCACCTCGATCTCCAGCCATCCGTTTTGCCCGATGGGTTGATCGTACTGAGAGATTTGATACGCCTTGGGCAAATCGGGATAAAAATAGTTTTTACGATCAAACTTGCTGGTTTCAGCAATCTCGCAGTTAAGGGCTAAAGCCGCTTTTATCGCAAATTCCACCGCTTGTTTGTTCAATACCGGCAATACACCGGGATGTCCCAAACAAACCGGACAGGTATGGGTATTGGGAGGGGCCCCGAACTCGGTGGAACATCCACAAAAAATCTTCGTCCGGGTGGACAGTTCCGCATGAACCTCCAGGCCGATCACGGTTTCAAATTGGCTCACGATACACCACCTCCCGCTTGCGGTTCAGGCAACCGTTCCGAATGTTGTTCAAAAGCATGGGCAACCCGGAGAACGCCTGACTCGTCAAAGGGCTTGCCCACAATTTGCAACCCTACCGGCAATCCATCGGATAAACCGCAGGGAACGCTGATCGCCGGCAGACCTGCCAGGCTGACCGGAATCGTGCAAATATCATTCAGATACATGGTGAGGGGATCGTCCACCTTCTCACCCATGGGGAATGCCGTCGTTGGTGCCGTCGGTCCCACCACGACATCATACGTTTGAAAAATCGATTCAAAATCCTGCCGGATCAGGGTCCGCACTTGCTGCGCTTTCCGGTAGTAAGCATCGTAATAACCGGAGGATAGAGCGTAGGTTCCCAACATGATCCGCCGCTTGACTTCATCCCCAAAGCCGGTGCTGCGGGTGCGGTGGAACATGTCCAACAGGTTGTCCCCCTCTACCCGTACTCCGTATCGTACTCCGTCATAACGGGCCAGGTTGGAAGAAGCCTCCGCCGGTGCCAGCAGATAATAGGTGGCAACCGCATATTCCGCATGAGGAAGAGACACTTCCTCTACGGTTGCCCCCAGCCCTTCCAGCCGTTTCAAGGCCTCCTGGACGCGCTGTTTGACGCCGGCGTCGATCCCTTCCCCCATTAATTCTCTGGGAACGGCCACTTTTAATCCCCGGATCTCCCCCGTCAACGAAGCAAGATAATCCGGTACATCCACCTTGGCCGAAGTGGAATCCTTGGGATCGTGTCCGGCGATGGTGGAGAGTACCATGGCCGCATCTTCCACATTGCGGGTAAGGGGACCGATCTGATCCAGAGAAGAGGCAAATGCAATCAACCCGAAGCGGGACACCCGTCCATAGGTGGGTTTCAATCCGACCACCCCGCAAAACGCCGCGGGCTGCCGGATGGAACCGCCGGTGTCGGACCCCAAGGCAAACGTAACCTGCCCCGATGCCACCGCCGCCGCAGAGCCGCCGCTGGATCCCCCTGGAACCCGGTCCGGATTCCACGGGTTTCGAACCGGGTGAAAACCGGAGTTTTCATTGGATGAACCCATGCCAAACTCATCCATGTTGGTCTTCCCCATCATATTGGCCCCGGCATCATTCAGCTTTTCTATGACCACGGCATCGTAAATAGGGGTGTAATCGCCCAGGATGCGACTCCCGGCAGTAGTGAGCACCCCCCTGGTACTGATGTTGTCCTTGATGCCCATGGGTACCGCTGCGAGGGGACGATCCGCCACCCCGCTCTCATCGAGGGCGCGCGCCCGTTCCCGCACCCCTTCCTCATCCACTTGCAAAAACGCTCCCAGCTTCCCATCCATTTCCTGAATGCAGTTTAGGGATGCGTCCGCCAGATCCTGTGCAGTGATCTCTTTTTGTATCACCCGTTTATGTAAATCACGGATGGATTCTTTGATCAGCGACATATTCTCCCTCCTTCTTATTCATCAAATACCGGCGGCACCCGGAACATTCCGTCTTGTTGATCGGACGCGTTTAACAGCGCTTTTTCCCGCGGCAGAGAGGGTTTTTCCTCGTCTTCCCGCAATACGTTAGCCATCGGCAGCACGTGGCTGGTGGGTTCCACCCCATCGGTATCCAACTCGTTCAGCTTTTCGGCAAAACGAAGAATATCATTCAGCTGCTCCGTATACAACCGGGCCTCTTTTTCATCCAGATTTAATCGGGCCAGTTTGGCCACGTGTTCCACTTGTTCTTTGGAAATCGCCATGTTTCCACCTCCGTCGTTCCTGCTTTTCGTCGTCCCTCCCGGCCGTCATGGCCGTTTCGGCGGGCGGACATCCTTCTGACAGTATAGCACAAACGGATATCATTCTACCCCGGCTCCCCTGTGAGAATCCTGCGACGAAAAAAAGCTTCCCGTAGGAAGCCTTCCTCACCCTTTCACTGAAATAGAGTCAAGTCCACTTCTTCCGCCATCCTGCGGTACCCTGCATCGCTGGGATGGAGATGGTCCCCGGAATCATACTCCGGCAACAGACGATGGGGCTGCTGTGGATCTCGGAGAGCGGCATCAAAATCGATTACTCCGTCAAACTCTCCGCTGTTCCGGATCCATTCATTGACTTGCCGACGAACGGTATTGCCTTCTTCCGTGTAATAATCAGCCCCGCCAAAGGGGGGGAGTGTCCCTCCAACGATCTTCAACCCCCGGTCATGAGCCTGGGTGATCAGCTGTCTCAATCCGGAGATGATAGCGGCAGGATCCCGTTCACCCGGTGCATGGCCGATATCGTTGATCCCCTCCAAGACGATCACATGGGTAACTCCCGGCTGATCCAGCACATCCCGTTGAAAACGATCCAGGGCCCGGGGTCCGTATATCGGATCATCGCGCAAAATCTTATTCCCCGAAATTCCCGCGTTCATCACCCCATGGGAGATCCCTTCTGCATAAAGGCGGTCGGAAAGAAAGTCGGGGTAGCGGGCATTGGCCCCGCTGGTGGAACCGGCACCATCGGTGATGGAATCCCCCAGGCAGACGATCCCTCCTGTTCCCTCAGGAGCCAGCACATCCAGCCCCGTCACCCAATACCAGGAACCCGTTCGCTTGATAAAGGGATGGGGATGGTGATCCTGCGTGAAATTCCCTTTTTCCGATAGAAAAGAGGTTTGTTTGGCCATACGGTGCCAGGTGATCGAACCGCTGTCTCCCTCGACGAACACATTGACGGCCACATCCCGCTCACGGGAAACGGCAAAGCGAACGGGATCGCTTTGTACGCTCTGGCCCGCTTCCAACGTCACCGACCGTTTTCCATTAAAGGTAAGCACCCGCTGACTTCCGGGCACCGTGGCGGCGTCTTTCCAGACAACCGCGATGGATGCAGCTCCGAATGTGACCGGTCCTTCGCCAAAAACATTGGAAAGGCGGACCCGCACTCGATCCCCTTCCAAGTGGGGACGCAGAATCATCCGGACGGTTCGGTTGGAGACCCCCTCGGCCGCTTCTCCCGAAGGAAACTGGGGACTGGCCGTCCAGGAACCGACCCAGGCCTTTTTATCACGGTTTGAGCCTTCCACTTGACCGCTGCTTTCCACTCCCATCCCCATCCCCATCACTGTCCATGCTGTGATCAGCAACGCCGACGACAACATCCCGATCCAAACTTTTTTCATCCCCTTCTGCTCCATTCCATAAAATCTTCCGGCATGGTTCCCATCTATGTATCTTTACAGACAAGTGATTCCGGCATAAACCCATTTTACTATGGTTTGGTTTACACAGAGATGACAATGGGGTGAAAAAACGACGACGATTGCGAAAACGCTTCCCTACTCTCTATCGATTCCTCCAACCATGATAAGATGGAAGAAAAACAAACGAGGTGTTCGCGTGGACATTCAACGAACCCTTTTTCGGACAGTGGCCACTCTTGCGATCACATTGCTGGCCGTCCATTTTGGCCTCGTTACGCTTTCTCTCACACCGGACAATCCGGTAAACCATCGTCACAAAGAGGCCATCGACGCTTATATGGATCCGTTGTTCACGCAAAACTGGATGTTGTTTGCTCCCAACCCCGTCTCCCAACACCGCAGTCTGGCCGCACAAGCCCGGGTAGTCAACCCCCGGACGGGAGCCATGATGGAGACGGAATGGGTGGACATCACGGATCCACTGGTCAAACAAAAACAAAGAAACCGGCTCTCCTCCGAAGCACTGGTTTCCCGCCATATCATTTCCGGAATCCGAAACTATCGCCACAAAGATGAGAGTCGTCATCTGGACGGGGAGAAAATGTTACAGCGCGTCTCTTCTACAGCATTGGCCAAACAATGGCCCAATCGAAACATTCACGAAATCCGCTTTCGGATAATCACCCAAGCGGTTCCCTCCTTTGATCAACGTCATCGCGATGATGACTTCATGCAACGGGAGTTTCAGGACTCGGATTGGCTGCCCTTTGCCCCGGCCGAAGAGGAGTGGCCATTATGATCACCCGGATCGAACGGTGGCTTTCCCGTCCCCATACGCTGGTGGGAGTCGCGTTATTCAGGATCTTTACCGGGCTTGGAATCGTTTTTTTTCTGTTGTATCACTGGCAGGACCGGCATCTCTTATGGGGAGATGCCGGCTTGTGGCCGCGGGAGGCTTATCTTGCAGAATCGGCTGATCGGGGCATCTGGACCCTTTTTCATCTGGCGCAGTCCCCTTGGTTGTTGGAAATCGTCTATGTAGGCGGGTTGATGGCAACGTTGTTGTTTACCGTCGGCTTGTGGACCCGATGGATGAGTCTGTTTGTCTTTCTGGTCTTTTGGTCCTTATATTATCGTAACCCCAACGTCACCAACGGCGGAGACAACCTGATCCGGATTCAGCTCCTGTTTTTCATCTTCACCCAAGCCGGCGCACGCTTGTCCGTGGATGCCTGGCTGCGACGTCGCCGGAAAGATGTAATCCCCCGGTTCCTTCGATCACTTCGTCCGTATTCCGCACTTTTCCATAACTTAGCAGTCGCGTCTATGGTGGTCCAGTTGCTTTTGCTTTATTTCACTTCGGGTATGTATAAAGTAATGGGGACGATGTGGCAGGAGGGAACCGCCGTCTATTATGCCATGCGGGTTCAAGATTTCGTGTGGCCGGGGGTGAGCGAGCGAGTGTGGACCTCCGAAGCGGGTATCGTCTTTCTCACCTATTCCTCCGTTTTGTTTCAGATCGCGTTTCCCTTTTTACTCCTCCATCGTTGGACCAAGTACGCTGCCGTGGCGGGTGCCGTACTCTTTCACACCGGAGTCGGACTGATGATGAACCTGATGCTGTTCTCCTGGTACATGATCGGTTGTGAATGGCTGTTATTGCGCGATCGGGAGTACCGTTGGTTGAAGAACGGACTGCTACAGGTTTTCAGCGGGAAAGGAGCGATTGGATTGAATCGTGAAACGACCGGGAACAACCGAATTTCCACGATGGCGATCACGGTCTTCTATGATGGTTGGTGCCCGTTTTGTACCAAGAGTGTGAAAACGGCTTCCCGCCTCGACTGGTTTGGATGGATCCGGTTCGTTTCCTTTCGTGAACCGGGTGTCGTCACCCAGTGGGGGCTGGATCCGGACCGATTGGAAAAACGGCTTCACAGTACGGCCGACGGCATCCGTTTCCAGGAAGGGATCGATGGGATCATCCAGATGACCGGACGCCTGCCATTGTTATGGCCGGCGCTGCCCCTCCTGTGGTTAGCCAAGGGCATGGGCTTCGGGCAGCGCTTGTACGACTGGATCGCCAGCCGCCGCACCATTATCCCGACAGGGGGATGCGACGATCATTGCGACCTCCGCCCCCCATCGGATCAAGCATAAAGAACCGATCCTGCGGATCGGTTCTCTTTATCGGCAGGCATCCGCTTCATCCATTCCCTTGAGGAATAGGCTTTTTTTCGTCACAGCTGAAGCCGTTGAATACCGGAGTATGGATACCGATACGCATCCCTGTAAAACAGGATCAACACCCATGGATCGCCGGCTCCCATCAAGCGTTTCCGTAATCCTTTATGGCGGAGATGGATAGGCGTTTTTCGCTCTTCAGCCGGATCGACGACCGCTCCCACCAGGCGATAGGACTCACTCATCACAACCGGATCGGGATGATGGATCCCTTTACGGATCTCCTGTTTTAATCGTTTCATCTGACGTTCAAATCGATTCTGGGTTCCAAGGTCGACGTTGACCAGATGTGTGCCGATCCACAAGGCCTCAGGCGCATCGCTTTGCTCCAATTTCCGCAGCATCGCGTTCCACCAGTGGGTTAAACTCTCCTCGATGGCGGGCATCCGCTTTCCTGCCCATGCCCGCTCCAGATAGGGAAGGAACGGCTCCAATCCCTCTTTTTTTCTCTTTTTTTCCGCTCCAGACTCCCGGCGGTCCAGGAAACCCGTCAGCCAATAGGAGGCTAATCGTTGCCATTCTTCACCTGTTATGTTGGAACAGCACCGTTTCCACAAATAGTCGGCTTTTCGCACACTTCCATCCAGAATGAAAAAGAGATTTTGTAATTCCGACAAAGAGTAAACCGGCGGGGAACCGCGCCACTCTCCTGCCACAGTCTCAGCGACGACGGGCTCCCGTGTCACCACCATCTCCACCAAGCGTTCTTCCCGTTCCACCATCCCGTTTTTCGTTTTCAGCTCGACAGAGAACGAATTTTCCCATGCCCGACGTAAACGCACCAACTCCCTCATCCCGTCCCGGACCGTATCCATCTTCGCTGCTTCCGGTTCAACCGTTTCTTCCGTCCGAAGCGCAAACAAAAACGGCGGCACCCGGATGATCGCGTCCAGTATGCCTTTGTCACCGGTATCATTTTGCCAGCGGACGGTTTGATAGACCGCCGCATCCGGGAATGATTCCTGAAACAAGGAAATGGCACGGTCGCGGACCGCTTCCTTCCCCCTCTCTCCCCTCACGACTACATCCCTTTTGCTGTTCATTTCGGGCAGCAACAACCAATCCCAAGCATGCCGACCCGCTCCTCCCGCCAGGGGCCATGTAAATAGCCCTTCTCCCCATTGAATGAACGGACGCATCCGGACGGGATGCTCCCGGTGCAGCGATTCCAAGGAACGCCCCTTCCACTCCCCGGGTCTGACAGACCGCTCCTTCAACCAAGAAACAAGGTCGTTACGATCCACCTCCCCCGGGTAAGCGCTTACAAAATCATCCTCGTGAAAGAGAAAAAGAGGGTCCACCTGCTCTCCGGTCATCCGCCTGCGCAGGTTCCGTTCTGCCCGTTCGACCAGACGGGAGACCATTTCCGCCAATGATGCGATCGACAAGCTTCCCATTTGCTTCCCTGCCTCTAATGAAGCCAGTCGAGGCAGCTGTCCAGTATATTCCCCCCGCCGAACGGAAACCCGATTCACCTCATTTTTTCCTTCCACCATGGGTTCGGTTTTATCCTTACGATAACGGCGGTCCAATTCACCGACGGCTAATGAAGCAAATTCCCGTTCCACTACTGAAAAATGGACTGGTTCGCCATTTCGTGCAGAGTGCCGCAACGCCATGGTCTGCATCCATTCCCATCGATGCCAAAACGAAGGATCGCGGGGAAATGGGGGTGAATCGACACCAGTACGTCGCAATGCATCTTCAAGACAACCCATGAGTAACGAAAGGGGATCCCGGGCCATGATTCTATCCAGAATATTTTGTAAACAGGAGGTGGAACAACCCCTCTCGCTCCATTTGGCTCCTGAAAGCACCGGCATCACCCGGGCAATCGGTACTTCTTCTTTTCCGGAGCAACCCTCACGGATCCCCCGAACCAGCTCCAACTCCAGCCAACCGCCAGACGAAAGAAACCCTTTCGTCCATCCTTTTCTGACTCGGCCTTGTTCATCCCAAAAGAATACGGGCATATTTCGGGAACTTTTAGGACACATGGGCGGCCACTCCTTCTCCACTGTCTTCTCTTTTCATTCTATACCCGTTTCGCTCCCGTTTCCTTCCCTTTCTCCCTTTCCAAATAATAGCGCACCCTGGATTAACCAGGGTGCGCACAGCCAGCTCGACTATATTTACAAGGATTCGGACACCAATTTGGCCTGAGTGAGCAATAGCAGATATTCGGGACCGCCTGCTTTTGTATCGGTTCCGGACATGTTAAATCCGCCGAAGGGATGGGCACCCACCAAGGCACCGGTTCCTTTGCGGTTGAAATAGAGATTGCCCACATGGTACTCCTCACGAGCTTTCTCCAGGTTGGCCCGATTACGGCTGAAGACGGCGCCGGTCAAACCGTACTCGGTGTTGTTGGCAATCTCCAACGCGTGGTCAAAATCCCTCGCCTTGATAAAAGCGAGCACCGGTCCGAAGATTTCTTCCTGGGCGATGCGGGCCTTCGGATCCACATCGGCAAACAGGGTAGGCTGGATAAAGTAGCCGTTGCCTTCCGCTTTGCCGCCGCCGGCAACCAGACGCCCTTCCTTTTTACCGGTTTCGATGTAGTCCAGGATCTTGTTCATCGAGGACTCGTCGGTTACCGGACCCAAGTCGATCCCGAGGGTTTTGGCTTCTCCCACTTTCATCTGCTTGATCAATTCCGTCACTTTCTCCAACATCTCATCGTATACATCCGTATGAACGATGGCACGGGAGCAGGCGGAGCATTTCTGACCGGAGAATCCGTAAGCGGATTTGACGATGTTGGCGGCCGCCTCATCCAGATCCGCTTCCTTGTCCACGATGATGGAGTTTTTGCCGCCCATCTCTGCGATCACCCGTTTGATCCACTTCTGGCCTGGAGCGGGTTTGGCGGCCAGTTCGTTGATGCGCAGTCCCACTTCCCGGGAACCGGTAAACGCAATATAACGGGCCAGCGGGTGCTTCACCAGGTATTCGCCCACTTCTCCGCCGGGACCCGGCAGATAGTTTACCACGCCTTTGGGCAATCCCGCCTCATGCAGGATCTTGACGAACTGGGCGGCGATCACCGTGGTGTTGCTGGCCGGTTTCAAGACAACGGTGTTGCCGGCCACCACGGAAGAAGTGGTCATTCCCACCATAATCGCCAGTGGAAAGTTCCACGGCGGGATAACAATCCCCACACCCAACGGAATATAATACTGTTCATTATCTTCACCCGGAAGGCGGGTCAATTCTGTCGCTTCTGCCAGACGGACCATTTCCCGTCCGTAGTATTCCATGAAATCGATGGCCTCTGCAGTGTCGGCATCAGCTTCCGGCCAGCTTTTTCCGGCTTCATAGACGAGCCAGGCGGAAAACTCGTGTTTTTTGCGGCGCAGGATGGCAGCCGCTTTGTACAGGATGCGCGCACGGGCATGAGGAGAGACCCTCTTCCATGTTTCAAACGTCTCGGCGGCGGATTGAATGGCTCGTTCCGCCAGATCTTGATCGGCCTTGGATACCGTTCCAATTACTTGGTCCATGTTGGAAGGGTTGATGGAAGTGATTTTCTTGTCGGTACGTACCTCTTCCCCGCCGATAATCAACGGATATTCCTGTCCCAGTTGGGACTCCACCTTTTTTAAGGCTTTCTCAAAAGCGGTACGGTTACCTTCTTGGGAAAAATCTGTGAAAGGCTCGTTTCTAAAAGGGATGACACCCATATGTAACGCCTCCTTTGTTCAGTTACCCTCCACCATTGTAGCGCAGGGGTCGTGTTTCATCAAACCACTCCATGGGGAACGAAACCCGAACCATCCGTGTCTCTGACAGGATTCTGACGGACAGGAATCCTAAAGAAAATTTCGCTTGAGGGGATGATTTGACCTTTTGCATCTAGTATATAATGTAAACGGTTTAGCAAGCAGGCATCCCCTAACGGAGCCACAGATTTATTGCAGCCGTTATTCAATGAAAAATAAGACAAACACGAAACCCTTGAACAACCTACTTGTTAACAAGCGATTTCGCTTTCCCGCCAAACCGTGTGATTGTGAGGGAAGATCATGTCATTTACCCGAAAAGTAATCCTTACTCTTTCCACCAACCCCTTCGTAACCCGTTTCGTTTCCAAATACGGCATGAAGTGGGGAGCGGCCCGCTTCGTAGCCGGTGAAACCATGGATGAAACCGTAACAAAGGTAAAGGAATTGAACGCGAAAGGCTTAGTCGTCACTCTCGATCTGTTGGGTGAAAGTGTCACCACCAGAAAAGAAGCGGAAGCCGCCACTCAAGCAGCCATCGACTCCTTTGAAGTGATTCGCAAAGAAAATCTGGATTCCAATGTCTCCGTCAAGCTGACTCAACTGGGCCTGGACATCGACGAATCCTTCTGCCTGGATCAGATGGATCGCATTGTAGCCAAAGCGAGAGAAACAGACAATTTCGTCCGAATCGACATGGAAGATTCTCCACGGGTGGACGCCACCATCCGAATTTTTGACGCCTTGTTTGAACGGGTTGGAAAACAACATGTCGGCCTCGTGATTCAATCGTACCTGTACCGGTCCCAAGAAGATGTCCGGAAGCTGGGGAAAAAGAAAGCCAACTTGCGCATTGTCAAAGGAGCTTACAAAGAACCGAAGGAAGTGGCTTATCCGGACAAAAAAGACGTGGACCGCGCTT
Organism: Desmospora profundinema; assembly: GCF_031454155.1. GTDB lineage: Bacteria > Bacillota > Bacilli > Thermoactinomycetales > DSM-45169 > Desmospora > Desmospora profundinema. Next base: position 466,035 of record NZ_JAVDQG010000003.1, on the reverse strand, counting down.
ATCTGGAGTTGGTGGAACAACATTTGAAAAACGGGTGCTATACCGCTGTCGCCACTCACGACGACGCGATCATCAACTGGACCAAGCAGTTTGTCGCCGACCACGATATCCCTCGCAGCCAATTTGAGTTTCAGATGCTGTACGGAATCGCGGAAAGCTTGCAACTGCAGTTAGTGCGGGAAGGGTATAAGGTTCGCGTGTACACCCCTTACGGCAAGGACTGGTATCCTTACTTCAGCCGGCGGATCGCCGAACGCCCGGCCAATGCCTTGTTTGTGTTGAAAAGTTTTTTCCGGAAGTGATCGAACAAACCGCCGCTACATCAGGGGCAGTTTGTTTGTTTTTCCGTGGGCATTTTGGGTTTCACTTTTGTACAATGGAAAGGGATGACCCTATGACGAAACCTTGGCGGAACCAAGTGGAAGGATTGATGAGGGAGCAGCGGTTGCAGGAAGCGAAAGAACGGTTGTTACAGCTGACAGAGGAGCGGCCCGATGATCCAGAAGTATGGGTCCATACTGCTTGGGTGCACGACTCATTGGGGTTGGAACGGGAAGCAGTCCCTTATTATGAGAAAGCCCTAACATACGGATTGACCGGTAACGACCTCCGGGATGCCCTCCTGGGCCTGGGAAGTACATACCGCTGTCTGGGAGAGTACAATCAAGCGGTACAGATATTGCAAACGGGTGTGGAACAGTTTCCCGATCACCGAGGCATGAAAGTCTTCTTGGCGATGGCCCTATACAACTTAGGACAACATCGGGAGGCGATGGAGCTGTTGTTGACGCAGCTTCTGGAAACGACGGAGGATCCCACCATTAATACATACCGAAAAGCACTCTCTTTTTATGCGGAACGATTGGACGAAACGTGGGAATGAAACAATCCGATCGCGAAAAAACACAACAGAGGAGGTCCAACTTGAAAACAGCGGTGGTGACAGGGGCGTCTTCTGGAATCGGAGAAGCATTCGCCAAAATGTTGGCTCATAAGGGAACACGGGTGATCCTGATCGCCCGCAGACGAGAACGCTTGGAAGCGTTAAAAGAAGCCATTCTGTCCGGAGGCGGACAAGCCGATGTCTGGCAAGCAGACCTAACCCAAAACAGAGACCTGGAAGCGATCTGCGACCGTTTACGTCAGGAGGAAGTGGATCTATTAGTGAACAATGCCGGTTTCGGCCTGTACGGACCGGTAACGGAGACGGACCCCGACCGGGAACAGTCGATGATCCAACTGAATGTATCCAGCCTGGTCTCCCTTACGCGGGCAGTGTTACCCCAAATGGTGGATCGAGGAAGCGGCGGGATCATTCAAATCGCCTCCACCTCCTCTTTCCTGCCCACTCCCTATATGACCGCGTATGGTGCCACGAAGGCATTTGTTCTCCATTACAGCGAAGGATTGGCAGCAGAACTGAAAGGAACAGGAGTCACAATCACAACAGTCTGCCCGGGCAGTACACAAAGCGAGTTTGCCGGCCTGGCCGGATTTCGTCAAACGAGGCTCATGGCATCCGAGGAGGTTGCCAGACAAGCGCTCCTGGCCTTCCAACAAAAAAGAATCACCCTGGTGACAGGGGTGGGAAACTGGTTTTTAACACGATTGCCCCGTTTCCTGCCGCGCACTTGGATGGGGGCACTGGTGGCACGTCTCTTCCGTGATCGCACATAACGAAAAAGGTGCGGGCCAAGCAGTGGCCCCCTTTTGTCACGCGGGCTGCTCCAGCCCCTCTCTTTCCTCCAGCAGAGACAGGCCCAGACTTTCTTCCTCCTGGTCCAATTCCCAGCGAAAGCTGCGCCCTTCCCGCTCCCAGCAGGCTCGAACCTGTCGAAACATCTCTTCCACCCAAGCCCGATCCATATAACGTTCATCCGTAATGGTAAACTGAGAACCGTCTTCCAACTGAATCTGGATCACCGGATCCCACCGGATCGATTGAATCGTGTCAAAAGGAATCCCTTCCTCCCCATCCCTCCGTAACAACAGCGCGTCATCAGTCAGAGTGATTTCCTCATACTGCTGCCTTCGTACCCAACGACGACCCTGGTTGATGGGAACCAGTCCGGCAACCTGGGCCGCGTGGGCGACCGACCGTGTTGTTTTCCCATCCAGGGGGAAACGATAAACCACCTCTTCCGTATCGATCTCCACTTCCTCCAACAAGCTATCCACACGGATATGGATCACTTCCCGCAGAGGAACCCGTTGTTTGCTTCCCCAGCGCTGAATGATAAAAGCATTGTCAGCCACGGTGAACCCGCGCCACCAGACAAGCATCACCACCCAGAACAACACCGCAAAAACCGCTGTGGCCAGCAAACCCAATACGAGATCCAGCAGACGATTCCATAGGGTGTAAGATCGAAAGTCATCATCCTGAAAAGCCAAAATCGTATGGGTCCGTTTCACCAATGTAACTTCGACCGATTCACTAGACCGGACCGCTTCTGTCAATCGGTCTCTATCAAAGGGATAATAGGCGATACGGTAATCTCCTTCCGATGTGATCAGTTGATCGTCCACAAATCCTATCGGCTGAAGAACGCTTTGATCCACTTTTCCATGTTGATCCACCACTTGATGAACGGACAGATAGGTAACCCCCACCAACAGAGCCACCGTGACGATTCCATACTGAAACGGGTTTTTCTTTCCCCAATGAACTTTCCATGCAATCAGTGCCGCCGCTGGCAGTGCCAGGTAAAAAAACGTCTCCCCCAACCAAAACGGATAATAGCGGGCAGAATCGATCAGCTTCTGGAACGCATATATATAGACGGAAGCCATGATGATCGGCATGCCGAGGAAGACCGACAACCATATTCCCAACCACCGTTGAGGCCCCGGTATGATTCCCATCATGATCGCTCCCTTCTTGTCCGATTTCAAATTTTCTATCCAATTTTATAAAAATACAAAAATTATTTCAATGATTTCTGCCAAACTTGCCAGCTTTTGATACTATCCTACGCATTTCCCGTTTTTTCTTCATTCGCTTCACACGACGAAACCCGCCTCCTATGTCCGGAAACGGGTTCCATCTTTTAGGGCGTGTCTGAACAATCCGTAGGGCGAAATCCCGGGTTGGTATCGCTGTCTTCGTTTCGTTGCAAAAAGAGCATAGCGAGACCGGGAGCGAAGGGACCCTGGCGAGACTTGTGCTCTATGAGTGCAAAAGCGAACCAAAAGCCATACCAACCCTCCCTTTTTCTCACGGAAAATTGAATGACCAGACAAGCCCTAGTACTACAGTAGTACTTATAAGAGCAGGTGCAGATGTGAGAAGGGAGGGTGGTGGGATGGCTGCGATCCTATGCGCTTTTTGCAAGAGATCGAAGACAGCCCACCAGCCCGACCAACCCACGTTCATATACACTCTTCGTACAAATGCAACTGTAGTACTAGTCGTCGCTCAAAAATAATTCTGCGATCCAACGGGGCATGAGGAAAGCGTCCAACAACCACCATAGAAACAGCGGAAGCAACGCCGATAAAGGGGAACCCGTCACCAGGTAGGTGAGAATCCCCACCGTCAAGGTAATCATGCCCGCAGCAGCCATAACCAACCCGGTCACCCAACGGCCCAGATAAAAGCGATGGGCGCCAAACACCCCCAAGAATAGCCATAGCACGTAAGCCACCATGGTCCGTTCCCTGCGGCTCTCTTCAGCTGTAGCAGGTTCGCGGCCACTGGCGGGCGGTTGATTTGAGTAGTGATCAGTCACGACTGTCCCTCCATCACACTGACATCACGGGACCTCCGTTATGCGGCCGGCCCTTCAAGCGAATGGATTCCGAATAAAAATCCCCATCTTCCATCCGCCAGACGCCAATATTTTACCATGAAGAAAAGACAAATAAAAAAACCGAAACGGGTGTCCCGGTTTTTTTATTTGTCCGATTACTGAGCCGTCTGTTGTTGACGAGCCGCCAGGGCGGTAAGGATTTCCCGTTCTTTTTTGATGTTTTCTTCCTGTACATAACGGTAGAGCAAAAAAGCGTCCACGATGACCCAAATCCCAACCGCGATCATCATGGGGATCCCGATCAGAAAAACCGAAAGGATGGCACCAAATAAGAACAGCAACAGCATGGTGATTCCTGATCCCGTGCGCCCGACATAAAAACGATGGGCCCCGAAGTATCCTACGAAAAACCACAGCAGATAAGCGACCAGGTTCGTTTTTTTCTGGTTCTCCAGTTCTGTTTGAGCGATGGATAAACTCTTGGAATCCAGCTGACTTTTTAGATCGACATTATCGGACACAGTCAATCTCCTTTCAATCATCAATAAATAAGTACCAAAATAGTATAACTTGATCTTTGCGTGCGAACAATCCCTATTGTGCTATTTTTCTTGCGATCCACCCATTTCAACTAAATAAAAACGGACCGGGAAAACCCGGCCCGTTCATGAAGACCACTATATCCCGTTATACGACATACCGCTCTTCTTCCAAAATGCGGGCGGCAATCTTCCGTTTGAGCGCCACTTCGTTGATGGCCTCATACCGGGTCAGTTTCTTCAGGATGGACAGCTGGGTACGCAGGGTATCTCCTTCTTCCATCGCCGCCAAAATCCGCTTGGCTTTTTGCTCAATGCGCGGGAATGCCTCATAGACATAAGCGGTGGTGAGATCAATCTGCAACGACGCTTTTTCTTCGCCCACTTTATCCAACGTTTTCTTAGCGCGCAGCAGAGCGCTTTCCATCGCAAAAATCTCGATGGCGATGTCCGCCACATCCCGCAGGATTTCCTGTTCTTTTTCCAGTTCCATTTGATACTTTTCGACTGCGAGACCGGCCGTCATCAAGAAAATCTTCTTGGCATGCTCGATCAGCTTGCTTTCTTCCTCCAGAAGCTCCGGTGCTTCCTCGGACAAGCTGGGCATCATCATCATCAATTCTTCCTGCAGACCGGCAGTTTTCTCCATCACCGGCAATTCACCCTTCATCGCCTTGCGTAAGAGCGTTGCCGGAATCAGGAGGCGGTTGATTTCGTTGGTCCCTTCAAAGATCCGGTTGATGCGGGAATCGCGGTACATGTTTTCAATCTCGTACTCTTGCATAAACCCGTATCCGCCATGGATTTGAACCCCTTCATCCACCACATAGTCCAGCACCTCGGAGCCCAATACTTTGGTGATGGAGCATTCCAGCGCGTACTCGGAGATGGCCTTGGCCGTATCCGTCCCCTTAGCACCATCGATTTGGCTCAAGCCTTCCTCGAACAGACCGCCGGTGCGGTAGATCGCACTTTCCAAGGCAAATGTCTTGGCCGCCATGGTAGCCAACTTTTCCTGAATCAACGGGAATTTGGCGATCGGTGTCTTAAACTGCTTCCGCTCATTGGCGTACTTGGCGGAGATTTCGATTGCGCGCTTGGAAGAACCGACACATCCCACACCCAGCTTGTAGCGGCCGATGTTCAGGATGTTAAACGCGATCAAATGGCCTTTTCCGATTTCGCCGAGGACATTTTCCACCGGCACTTTGGCTTCATCCAGGATCAGGGTGCGGGTGGACGAACCCTTGATCCCCATCTTTTTCTCTTCAGGTCCGGAGGAAACACCCGGGAACTCTTTTTCCACGATGAAGGCGGTAAACTTCTCGCCGTCAATTTTGGCGTAAACCACAAACACATCAGCAAAACCGCAGTTGGTGATCCACTGCTTTTCACCCGTCAGGAGATAATGTTTCCCATCCTCCGACAGCTTGGCGACGGTTTTGGCGCCGAGGGCGTCCGATCCGGAACCCGGCTCCGTCAAGCAATAGGCGGCGATTTTCTCACCGGTAGCCAATGACGGCAGATACTTCTTTTTCTGCTCTTCGGTACCGAAGAACACGATCGGCAGCGTACCGATCCCCACATGAGCCCCCATGCTGAGAGCAAAGGAGCGACCCCGGCAGGCCCTTTCTGAGAGCAGAGTGGAACTGATTTTGTCCAGCCCCAGCCCCCCGTAGGCTTCCGGTACGTCCGCCCCCAGCAGGCCCAGCTCGCCGGCTTCCTTCATCAGGCGGACCGTATGATCGAAATTGTGTTCCTCAATCTCCTCCAACACCGGTACCACTTTATCCCGGACGAAATCTTCCGCCGTCTTGCCGATCATCTTGTGTTCTTCAGTCATATCTTCCGGAGTGAATACATCTGCGGGTGCATGCTCCTCGATCAGGTAGCTGCCCCCCTTGGTGATCGTTTGTTCAGCCATCTCCCATTCCTCCTCTATGAATCGCTTCCCGTTCGGATATCATTGCACCATTTCAAAGACACCGGCGGCACCCATACCCCCGCCCATACACATCGTGACCAGGCCGTACTTTTGCTTGCGACGGGCCAGTTCGTTCAAGATGGATACCGTCAGTTTGGCACCGGAGCAGCCCAGGGGGTGGCCCAAGGCGATCGCACCACCGTTGACATTCACCTTGTCCGGATCCATCTCCAGGTGACGAATCACTTGAATCGATTGAGACGCAAATGCCTCGTTCAATTCAACCAGGTCTACCTGGTCCATTGTGATCCCCGCTTTTTCCAGCGCTTTGGGTACAGCCACGATTGGACCGATTCCCATCACGTCGGGGTCGACTCCGCCGACGCAGAAGGAACGGAAGACGGCAATCGGCTTGATGCCCAGAGATTCGGCTTTTTCCCGCGACATCACAATCACGCCGGCAGCTCCGTCACTGGTCTGGGAGGAATTTCCTGCAGTGACAGATCCACCGAGCCGGAATACGGGTTTCAATTTCCCCAATCGATCCAGGGAAGTATCCGGACGGGGACCTTCGTCGGTATCAAATACAAACTCTTCCTCATGCAATTTCCCATCTTCTCCGACAAACCGTTTTTTCACCGTGAACGGAACGATCTCATCCTTGAATTTCCCTTCCTGGATGGCCTGAACGGCATTCTGGTGGCTGCGGAGCGCAAACTGATCCTGATCCTCCCGGGAGACGTCGTAACGGCTGGCCACTTCCTCCGCCGTATGTCCCATGGACATATAAAGTTCGGGACCCGTTTCCATCAGGTGAGGGTTGGGTGCCGGCTTGCTGCCGCCCATCGGTACCAGACTCATGCTCTCCACACCGCCGGCGACAACGGTATCGGCATAGCCGGCCATGACATGTTGGGCCGCAATTGCGATAGACTGCAACCCAGAGGCGCAGAAGCGGTTGATGGTAAGGCCGGCAGCCGTTGTGGGCAATCCCGCCCGAAGGGCGATCACACGACCCACGTTCATTCCCTGTTCCCCTTCCGGGAAAGAACAGCCCATAATCACATCTTCCACTTCAGCGGGATCCAGTTGGGGAACCCGTTTCATCAGATCCTGGACCACCGCCGCCCCCAATTCATCGGGGCGGGTGTCCTTCAACGACCCGCGGTTCGCTTTGCCGACGGCAGTGCGTGCTGCGGCGACGATGACTGCTTCGCGCATGTTCCACTCTCCTCCTTCGGATGGTTGTTGGCGCTGGCACAGACCGATCAGTTGCGCAGCGGTTTGTTTTTGGTCAGCATATATTGCATCCGTTGCTGAGACTTGGGTTCCCCCGCCAAGCTGAGGAATGCTTCCCGTTCGATGTCGAGCAGGTATTGCTCATCCACCAGCGTTCCCTCCGGAACCGTTCCCCCGGAAAGGACATAAGCCAACTTGCTTGCGATCTTATAATCGTGCTCACTGATATAGCCGGACTGGAGCAGCCCGTATGCACCCAACCGCAAGGTGTTGTATCCCGTTTCTCCCACGACGGGGATCTTCTTCGGCTCTGGAGCTCGATATCCCGTACGGGAGAGGGCCAGCACCTGTTCTTTGGCATCGAAGATCAGATGGTCCTGATTGAGGCTCACTCCATCCAACCCTTCCCGCAGGAAACCATGGTCCTTAGCCTCTTCGGCACTGGTGGAAACTTTGGCCATCGCGATCGTTTCAAACACCTTATTGACTCGGTTTTGTAAACCGATGGCGTCCTTGGGATCCACGTCAGCGGTCCAGCGCAGAAGCATCTCTTTGTTGCCTCCGCCACCGGGGATCAGGCCGACACCAGTTTCCACCAGTCCCATATAGGTCTCGGAGGAAGCCTGGAGACGGTCTGCCGGCAAGGAGACTTCCACACCGCCTCCCAGGGTCATGCCGAAAGGTGCCGCCACCACGGGACGATCCATCGTCCTAAGGGAACCCATCGCCTTCTGGAACTGGCGCACCATCAGGTCCAACTCAGGCCAGTTCTGATCCTGGGCTTCCATCAGAATCAACATCAGATTGGCACCCACACAGAAGTTGGCTCCCTGGTTCCCCACCACCAATCCGCGCCAATTGGCCGACACTTCTTTCACAGATGTGTTGATCATCTGGATGATATCGGCGGCGATCGCATTTTTGGGGGAATGGAACTCCAAGCACAACACATCGTCCCCGATATCGATCAAGCTGGCTCCCCGATTGGATTGGATCACTTTCCCCTGTTCTTTAAGCCGTGCCAGGGAGATAAACTTGGGGTGCTCTTCCACTTCGGAGAAGGTACCGCCGAGGTGGAACGCTTTGTCATGATCCGGTTGCCGGTCGTAGAAGGACGTGCCCCCCTTTGCCAGCAGTTCCTCCACCAGCGGCGGGATCGTCTCTCCTTCCTCCCTCATCTTGGCGACGGATTTTTCCACTCCGATGGCATCCCATACTTCGAAGGGACCCAAATCCCAGTTGAATCCCCAACGCATGGCCCGGTCGACACTGACGATGTCGTCGGCGATTTCCGGGATGCGGGAGGCGGAATAGAGCAGCACTTTTTTCGTGATGTGCCACGCCAGTTTGCCGGCGGCATCGTTGGCGTAGACCAAGGCGCGAAATTGTTCTTTTTTCGTCTTCGCCCGTTTCGCCATTTCCAGGGAGGGGGCTTTCAATTTCTTACGGGGGCGATACTCCCCGGTTGCGGGATCCAGGACCAGGATCTCGCTTCCTTTCTGCCCTTTCACCTTTTTGAAAAACCCTTGCCCGCTCTTGGCACCGAGCCATCCTTTCTCCACCATCTTCTGCAGCAGAGCCGGCACTTCGAACGCCTTTTTCTCATCAGGATCATCTACGTTTTCCCGGACGTTGTTGGAAACGTGTATAAAGGTGTCCAGCCCGACCAGATCCAGTGTGCGAAACGTCGCACTTTTTGGCCGACCCATCGCGCGACCGGTCACCGTATCCACTTCATCCGGACCGAGGCCGTCTTCCAGCATCTTTTGGAAGGTGATGGCAAGTCCATACACCCCGATGCGATTCGCAATGAAGTTGGGGGTATCTTTGGCAAACACCACACCCTTGCCGAGCCCCTCTTCAGCAAACGCTTTCATCTCTTCGACAATGGCTGCATCCGTGTCAGGAGTGGGAATGATCTCCAACAATTTCATATAACGGGGCGGATTAAAGAAGTGCGTTCCCAAAAAGTGCTTGCGAAACTCCGGGGAACACTCCTTCACCATATCCCGGATAGAGATGCCGGAAGTGTTGGAACTGACGATCATTCCCGGCTTCCAAACCTTCTCAATGCGGCTGAACAGGTCCTGCTTGATTTTGAGATTCTCAACGACTGCTTCAATCACCCAATCCGCCTCGCCTAAACGGGCCAAGTCGTCTTCCAGGTTGCCCACTTCGATCCGTTCCGCAATCTTCTTGTGGAACAATGGAGCCGGCTTTTCCTTGAGGAGCCGCTCCAACCCGGTGCGTGCCAACCGGTTGCGAACGGATTTATCCTCCAGGGTCAGTCCTTTCGCTTCTTCTTTTTCGGTCAACTTATTGGGGACGATATCCAACAGCAATGTGCGAATGCCGGCGTTAGCCAGGTGCCCGGCGATGGCCGCTCCCATCACACCGGCGCCAATCACGGCTGCTTGCTTGATTCTCGCCAACAAAGATTCCTCCTTTCAGCTTGAAACCGTCCAACCCTCCAACCCCATGAATGAACAGTCATTCATTATTGGGGTAAAAAAAATCTCTCCTTCTCGGATCGGTGACGGGACAGACCGGTGACATCCATGTTGAGCGGATCTCCTTTTGGAGTCCGTATATCCTTTCAAATATTATTATTTATCTGATCCAGGCTCCCGTCAAGGGGTGCACCCCCAATTTTTTCGATGTTCTTTCGGGAATGATCCATATTTTTCAAATTCATTCTCCTGGTTCTTTTCGATCGATTATCAACATGTCCATGCAGAATCGGATTACCGGTATCACCATCCACGCAAAAGCGGGTGCTCCCTCGCACCCGCCCGGTCTGGATCACTTGTAAAAATTGGCGTTGATCTCGATGTACTCTTTTTCTTCCTCTGGCACCATGTCTTCTTCGAAGATGGCTTCCACCGGGCAGACCGGCTCACATGCCCCGCATTCGATGCAAGTGTCCGGATCGATGTAATACATGACGTCATCCCCGTGAATGCAATCCACCGGACATACTTCCACGCATTCAGCCGCCAGTTCGTCTTTACATGGTGAAGTGATTACAAAAGCCAAGGAACATGCCCCCTTCTTAAGGTTATCCCATTTTTCAGTGATGGTTCATCAACGTGTTCCTATGTTATTCCCGTTTTGCCGACGCTTTTAAACGATCGTATCAGGCGGAGTGGAATTTTGTTTGCGTTCAGGAAGGACCATCACCATCAGGGAAGACAGCAGCAAAAATGCTCCCAGCCACCCCGCCGGCGGCAACCGCTCTCCCAACAACCAGACGGCGAGTAAAGATGCAGTCAACGGTTCCAGCAACGCGGCGATAGACGCCCGGGTGGCACTGGTCCGTTTTAACCCTGTCATGTATAACAGATAGGCCAATGCCGTGGGAACCACCCCCAGATACAGGAGGAGACCCCATGCCACCCAGGAGGACGGTGGCCATCCGATAAAGGGAAGCAAGATCACCGCTCCCACCACAAACGCGGCTGCCACGGTTCGAAAGGGAGGAATCCACCGAACCAAATGTTTTCCTACCAATGTATAACCACCATAACAGACTGCCGCTCCCAAAGCGAGGAGATTTCCCATCCAAAAACGGGAATCGGCTATGGCGATCAATCCGCCAATGCCGATCACCAGCGTGACACCGGCCATGCCCAACCCCAACGCGAGCATCGTTTTCGATCCCAACGGCTCACGCAGCTTCCAAGCCGAAAACGCCGCCACCAATAGCGGCGCGGTACATACTGTCAACAAGGTTGCGGTGGACACCAACGTCCGGTCTACCGCGCTGAAATAAGCAACCTGGTAACCCGCCAAGGCGAGTCCAAACAACAAAATCCAGCCTATTCCCCTCATACCGGGGGAGATAAACACATGGCCTCTGCTTTCCCAGGCCGCCGCTGCCAATAAGAGCGGAGCCCCGATCACCAGGCGCCATGCCCCGATTTCCAACGGAGTCATATCATGGTTGAGGACCAGAAACTTGGCCGCCAAGCCGGCGGTACCCCAACCGATCGCTCCCAAACAAACCCACCATAATCCGATTTTCACGAACATCCCCCCCGATAATGAATCAGGCGGGATTCCTTTTGCTCCCGCCCGTCAATGCGTGTATGAACGGACGGGAGGGGGTAATACCAGACGAATGCAGACCGGGATGGGGATCACCTCCTTCGCCCCGTTCCGAAAGGGCGCGGATTCCCCTTTATTCTTCGATACCAAAAGCGCTCAACCCTTTTTTGAAATGTTTTCCTAGTGAACCGGGCTCTTTGGTAAGAATATCCCCTTTTCTCATCCATTCCAATCAGCGACGACTAAATGGCCAATCACCTGCAACAGCAGCAAACAGCGTTACCCTCCTGCAGGCACCACTGTCACCGTTTGCCCGTCGACAACCACATCCGTATTTGGAAACTGCTTGCGCGCCTCTTCTTCCAGCTCTGCCGCCTCTGCATTTGAATAGCGGGGGCTGATGTGCGTCAGAAGCAATCCTCCCACCCCCGCCCGCACCGCGATTTGAGCCGCTTGGACCGAAGTGGTGTGGCCATGTTTTGCGGCCAAGTCTTCCCGCCCCTTTCGAAAGGTAGCCTCGTGGATCAGCAAATCCGCCCCTCGCGCCAACCGGACCGCTTCCTCTGTGGGACGGGTGTCTCCCAAGATGGCGATCACCCGCCCCGGTCGATCCGGTCTTCGATACTGTTCTCCGTAGAGAATACGGCCATCCGGCAGACGTACCGTTTCCCCCCGCTTTAAATCCCGATAAACCGGTCCCGGCGAAATGCCTTCCGCCTGCAGTTTACTGACATCCAAACAACCCGGCTGATCCGGCTCTTCGATTCGAAAACCATAAGAAGGAACAGAGTGGGACAGCTTGGCCACTTCCACACGGACCCCCTCTTCGGTGGTCCATTTTCCCTCTGTCAGCTCCCGCCACTCCAGGGAGTAACGAAGGTGGGTGGCACTCGCTTTCAATGATGCTTCCACAAACGGGCGCAACCCCTCCGGCGCATGAATGAACAAGGATGATTCCGCCCCTTGGAAGGAACGGCTCCCCAACAACCCAGGCAAACCAAAGATGTGATCCCCGTGCAAATGCGTAATAAACACCCGATCCACCCGGGGTAAACGCACAGGCGAACGTAGGATCTGGTGCTGTGTCCCTTCCCCGCAATCGAATAACCACGTCCGACCTCTCCGCTCCGTCCATCGCAAAGCGAGGGAAGCGACGTTCCGATCCTTAGAGGGAATGCCCCCACCTGTCCCCAAAAACGTAATCTCCATTCCGCTTCCCTCCAACATAAAAATCGGCCCGGCTGTTCAGCCGGAACCGAAGGCTCTCATTCATTTTTGGACAATCGCTTTTTTGCCAACCGGTATTACACTTCTCCCGTGCGAGTCTTTCGTTTTAGGCCGTCCATCTTTCGGCCAAAAAACTGCACCAGTTGGTAGGTGGCATAAACGTCTCCATCCTGGCGGTATGCCCGGTCATATCGTTCCATCATGCGAATCACCGGTGGCTCCTCCATCTCCCAAAACCGCTTTTGGCCAAATACACAGGATCCTCCTAGATGCTGAATCGTCTTTAGAAAGTGATGGCAATCCCGGTATGTTTTCCGATGCCAGCACACCATGGATTGCGGGCGGTAAAGCCCCGTATGAAGAAGGATCTCCTCCCATTCGGACACCGACCGCATACAATCGGGATCCCACTCTGAGAACAGGTCGTCCTCTCCGCTAATCTCTTCTGCATACAGCTCCTGCAATTCCTGCCAGGTGTCAGGACCAAAGGTGGACGCCACAAAAAAACCCCCGTCCGTAAGCGCCCTCACCAACCTGCTCAAGGTTTGCGACGGTTGATTAAACCAATGGATGGTCGCGTTGGATGCCACCAAATCGTATCGACCTTCCTCCCATTCCATGGTCTCCGCGTCGGCGACCACAAATCGAATACTGGAGCCGTGGCATCCCTCCAGCCCCCGGCGAGCCCATCGCACCATGTTTTCCGAAAAGTCGACCACTGTCAGTCGTGCATGAGGAAAACGGTCACACAATAATTGAGTCAGATAGCCGGTACCGCACCCCACCTCCACGATCTCTTTCGCATCCACCTTCTGTTCGTCCAGGGTTTGTATAATCCGGTGGGCCATTCGCTTCTGAATAACCGCCTGACGGTCAAAAATATCGGCAAGCTGGTTAAACGCACGAGCCATCTGCTCCTTACTCTGCTTCACCTCTCCATCGCCCCTTCAACCAACGGCGCCTCCTTCGGAGTGATCCACGTGTCCGATCCCCCCTAAACAGACACCCTGACTCCATCAGTAGGCGCATTCCTCGATTTCAAATCCCAAGTCCCGGATCATCTGGTGATCCTGCTCCGCCACCTGTCCTTCAGTGGTCAGATAATCTCCCACAAACAGCGCATTCGCCGCATACAGGGAGAGTGGCTGCAACGTTCCCAGCTGTACTTCCCGCCCTCCGGATACCCGGATCTCCTTGGAAGGACACACCAAGCGGAACAACGCCAACACACGCAGACAACGACGGGGATCCAGCAAATCCATCCCCTCCATAGGGGTGCCGGGAACAGCGTGTAAGAAATTGACAGGAATCGAATCCGCGTCCAGCTCTCTCAAGGCATACGCCAGCTCCACAATCTGTTCGTCACTCTCTCCCATACCGACGATACACCCGGAACAAGGAGAAATCCCTGCCTGCTTCACCCGTTCAACCGTCCTTACTCTGTCCTCATAAGTATGAGTGGTGGTGATATTGGCATGGTGGTCTTGATGGGTGTTCAGGTTGTGATTGTAACGGTCCACTCCCGCTTCCTTGAGCCGGGTTGCCTGAGATTCGGTCAGCAAGCCCAAACAGGCGCAAATCTTCATGGGCCACTCATTTTTAATCTCCCTGACCGCTTCACAAACCGCATCCACCTCCCGGTCGGTGGGTCTGCGGCCGCTGGCCACAATGCAATACGTTCCCGCCTTGCGGTTGCGTGCCTCTCGCGCCCCTTTCACCAGGGTCTCTTTTTCCATCAACGGATACTTCTCAATAGGCGCCTGGGAGACGATCGACTGGGAACAGTATCCGCAGTCTTCTGGACAGAGTCCACTTTTGGCGTTTACGATCATATTCAGTTTGACGCGATTGCCAAAAAAATGTTTCCGGACCTGGTATGCCGCCTGCAACAACGGCAGCAGCTGGTCATCATCGGACCGAAGAACCGCCAGCCCCTCTTCCATGGTTAACCGTTCTCCCGCCAGCGCCTGTCTCGCCAATTCTCCCCAAAATCCAGTGTGGATCCCCACCCTGTTTCCCATCACGTTCTCCTCCCATCCTACCATGAAAAAGATTCATTCTCATAATGTTTCAAAAAAATCAGATGAAAAATAAATGTAAACCTTTATTATGTTTAAGTTTACAAATCAGCTTGAGTATATCACGGGATTGAAACCCGGTCAAAAGCGGATCGTAACAAAAAAACCTCCCGGCAGGAGGCATACGCAAATGACAAACCATGTGTTCCGTTCTGTCTCTATTCCCTTGTCACATGAATGGATTTGGTGGTATCCACCTCTTGTCCATTAATCGTCATGGTGATATTTTCAGGGTTTCCAATCGTAACCCAGACATCGTTAGACGCTTCCTCAAGGTGATTATAGGGGTACTCTTCTCCTGGTTGCAGTGTGAAATCCTTTATATATCCATCATCCGGATTTTGTTGCTCCCGAATCTGAATCCAACTGCTGGAACCTTTCGCCTTAAACGTAAAAGAGACGATATCCGGTTCGCTCAATTTGTACTCTCCCAGTGATGGTGTCTTATTCATGGAAATCACCGATGCCACTCCTACACTGGAATCGCCTGCAGCCGTCGGCCCATCATTGGATTTCGTAGCCGCTGTTTCATCAGGAGAATCGCCTTTGATGTTGTTGTACGCCAATACGGATACCGGAATCAATACGATGACTGCAGCCACGACCAATATCCATCTTTTTCGGGTCAACCAGTTGCTCATTTTCTTTCCCCGGTCGACCACATGACGCCGACCAGAACGGGAGGGCGGCCCCGCATCCGTATGGGAATCCACCAGAGCCGGAGGCCCGGAAACAATGACAGACCGTTCCCGTCCGGAACGGGAACGGGACGGGGTCTGTAAATCCCAGCCTGATTCGTCTTCATTTGAAGAGGTGGCGGCAAGACGGCCAGACGAAGACTGCCGGGAATGGGCATGACGGTCGGAACGACGGGAAAGGGGCTCCATATCATCCCAACCGGCGGCTTCTTCCACACCGGCAGCCGTTTCCGGATATCCTTCCCAGGCGGAATCAGGGCCATATGCTACTTCATGATCATCCCATGCCCCCACATTCTGATCATCATCCCAATGGTATCCCCCGTCGGAATCTCCATACGGGTCATCTACCATCCGATCTGTAATCACTCGGCGCTGCCTGAAAGAGCGAAGCTCCGGCTCGGGGGTTGTCCAGTCTCCGTAAGCGGCCCCATCTGTCGCTCCCCCCTCCGGAGTCCGGTGCTTGCCGCTGTTTCTTTTTTTCAAAGCGGGCAGCTTTAACGCTTCCGTTCTTTTACTTCCCGTCCGCTTTGACCCGGCGTTGGAACGGGACGGAATCTGCTGTTCCGGAACCGACACGTCATCGAAAGCCGTAGACGCATACGGGTCGTATGCCGCTTCCTGCGGGTCGGTTTGGCGGGTGGGATGATTTTTGAATGGATCATACTCTTCTTCTTGGGAAGCACCTGGAAGCGCCTGAAACTGATCCGTTCCCTGGGGGTGACCCGGGGATGGCGCCGACAGGGGGGGATGAGTGTTGGTATTGCTGAATCCCTCTGGATCAATCGCGGGCATAACGCCTGTCTGCTCCAATCGACGGTAATGCTTCAGCAGATAGGTCGGTTCCAATCCCACATGCTTGGCGTATGCACGTATGTAAGAACGGACGGTAAATGGGCTGCCCAGCTTGTCAAAATCCCCGCTTTCCAGCGCCCGCAAGGAAATCGTGTCGATCTGCATTTTACTCTGGATCTCTTCAAAGGAGAGTCCCGCCGACTCCCTGCCTTGTCTGAGCTGGTTTCCGATCTCTACCCACACACAGACCACCTCCGCTGATGGTGATACACCCTTCTTTTATCGGATAGGCTATTTGCCTCGAAAGCTTCACGTTTACAAAAAACCATCTTTCATGTTTTGATGGAGTGAGAAGATCGGTTTCCACACCGATTGTTCGCTATGGATTCTCGATGTGTGAGAGCGATTCCTGCAAGGCTTTAATTCCATTTATTCATATAGGAAAAGATTCTTATATGCTGTCTTGACGGCTATTGTAAAATGAACCCGTAACCCGATGCAAGTGATCATTCTGAACTGGAAAGGGGTCCGTGACATGAAACATTGGGGAGCCAACATTTATATGCTGATTTTGTTTGGGATGGCCATCCTGTTGATTTTATTGGGACTCTTCCGGGTCTGGCTCCATTAATGAGTGATTATCGCAAATGCGGAAACAAAAGTGACCTGGGGAAGACCTGTTTAGTGGTCGTGAACAGTCAAGATAACGAGCTTTTTGAACAGAACGTTTCACCTTTAATATGATCATCCCCCATAGTCAAGCGGGTTTCGTTCCGTGTCCTTAGGTGATGCTTCTATTATAATCATAACATGAATCCACCGATTGCAGGGTTTTTCAAGACCAGAACAAACCTCTTCACCTATATTTCCCCTTTATTATGAGACGGAAGTCTTAAGAAGCGGTCCGTCTTCCGGGCGAACTCAAATCAAAAAACCCAATCTTATTACCGATTGGGCAACCCCTGAAGCACCCCGGTTGCTTTGGCAACCGGGGTGCTTTTCATCAGTATCCCAACGGATATTGGAGAATGCGGTTGTACATCGTCTTGTTATGGCGAAAGATATATAGGGCCGGCTTGGGGTTGGCTTCAAGCATCCATACCTTACCCCGATGATCGACACCCAAATCAAATCCCGCTGCCAGGCTGGAGGGGGAGAAGCGCCCTAAACGTTTGGCAGCTTGCAGCGATATCATCGCCAGGTCATTCATCACCTTCTCCACTGCTGCTCCCTTCATCGTAGACCGTTGTAATGTGTTCTTCACCGGAACCAATGTCCCCCTCCTCGCCACATTAGTGATAAACAGCCCCTTGGCAGCCACTCGAGCGATATGGGCGGTCACCGTCCACGGGCCCCCTTTCCTCCGTTGTACCATCACCCGGACATCCAAGGGGCGGCCCGCAATTTCCGCCAGATTCACACGTTGCTGGATCATATAGCGAGAGCCTCCCGACCGCAACCACGGCTTCAGTGCACGCAAAAGCGCCCCGATATTGGGCAATATCTGTCGGCTTCCCCCCCAGCGCAACTCATACCTTCCTGTCGGCTTGCGAGATACTTGTATAATCCCATAACCACCTGTGCCTCCAGAAGGCTTTAGTATAACCGTACTGTGTCTTCGCAGCATATTCATCAGATTCTGCTCTTGAAACAACTTCGTCTCCGGCAAGGCTTCAGCTACAGTCGCATCTCCCATGAGTGTCCGATGGACGCCCCATTTATACCCGATTTTCACCATCGCCCGACCACTCCCTTTCAGTGTAATCCATGACCTTTCATTGGCCGGCAACCATCCATAACGGAGGTTTCTTTAGGGCTGTCCCCATAATTTATGATGGAAACTTCTTTTTGGTATAGGTGAGCGGTGAGAGAAAAAAAATAAGACCCTCTTCACTCTCGGTGAAGAGGGCCTGGCTCCGATCGGGTCAGTTATTCGGAGTAACTCGGACCGCTTTCAGATAACCCCAGTCCAGCCATTTTGTACTCATGCTGTCATAACGAACACCGCCGGGGCCGTAAGTGTGCAGCAGTTTGCCATCTCCGGCATAGATGCCGACATGGCCGATGTTGCCATTGCTGCTTTGCAGTTTAAAGAAGACCAGGTCTCCTTTTTGCAGCTCGCTGCGGGAAACTTCCTTCCCTACATAGGATTGTTGAGTAGCCGTCCGGGGAAGTTTTACCCCGTTTTGGCCAAATACATATTGTACAAAGGACGAGCAGTCGAAGGTCTGGGTTTGTCCAGAACGAGCGCCCAATTTGTAGGGGGTTCCCATATATTTTTCACCCGTTTGAATAATCCGGTCGCCAAATGCAGTCTGTGACTGCGATTGTTGTTGAGGAGCGGATTGAGCCGGTTGGTTAGCGGGCTGATTGTTGGCCGGTTGAGCGGATTCATTCTCAACAGGTTGATTATTAGCCGGCTGATTGTTCTCTGCGGCAGCCGGAGCTTCCGGTTGGCTTCCACTGTTGTTTTGCGGTTGTGTTTGAGCGGAAGACTCGTCAGCGGATGTCTCATCGTTTTTGGATACCGTTTGCTTCTGGGTGACGGGCATCTCCAGTCCCACTTGTCCAAAGATATCCTGCACCATTTGATGGGCGTTGGCTGCCGGCTTGGCGGCCGTGCCGGCATGGGCGGCTGCGGGCAGACTCGTTCCCACCAAGATGGCTGCGGTGGCACCGATGAACACCTTTTTCAACATATTAGGCTTTTGCATTATATCCTCCCTTTATTCTCTGGATTTGCAAACACATCGGTATAGTAACATAGATCATAAGAACTATAGGCTTACATTTTCCACCAACCGCGCACTTTGATCTTTTATAAAAAGGTGTCTATTCCCACCATGGCGGAGTTTTTCCCACTTGTCATTAAATGAGGTACCACTCTCATTTTCCATATATTAATAGATTGCATTCCCCCTTCCCCTTGACAAAAAAGATCCTGTGTGTGCAATTTGTGTGTATAGCACTTGAAATGGGAGGAAAAGCCGATGAAACGATTGGACCAGGTACGGCAATTACTGGCGGAACACTCCGCTTCCGACCGCATCGGAATGACGGCCCGGGAAGTGGGACAGGTGTTAAAGTTGGATCGTTCCACCGTCAGCCGTTATCTGAACCGCCTGGTGAAAGAAACGGAGGTGGAGAAACTGCCCGGCAGGCCGGTCCGTTTCCGTTCCGTCCAGCCTCCTCTCTCTCAACCAGTGGAAGAATGGGTTTATTCCCCACAAGACCGCCCCGGCAGTCTCATCGGCAATGAGACCGAGATGAAAGAAGCCCTCGCCGCTCTCCTATACCCTCCCCGGGGCTTACCGTTACTGCTGGAAGGGGAGACCGGAACAGGCAAAACCCATTTGGTTGAACAAGTGGTTCATCAGGCCCGAGAACAAGGGAAAATCCGTTCCACTCAACCATTTGTCACGTTTAACTGCTCGGAATACGCACAAAATCCGGAACTGTTGATGGGGCAACTATTCGGCATTCGAAAAGGAGCGTTTACAGGTGCCGCATCCGATCGGACAGGCTTGGTGGAACGGGCGGACGGCGGGATTTTGTTTCTGGACGAAATCCATCGACTTCCGCCGGTCGGACAGGAGATGCTGTTTCACCTCATTGATCAAGGCGTGTACCGCCGTTTGGGTGAAGCTGAATTGGAGCGCCAAGCCTCCATTCGCCTGATCGGCGCGACGACGGAACGGCCGGATCAAGTATTGCTGCCGACACTGCTCAGACGCTTTGCCGTCAAATTAACCCTCCCCTCCCTCGGGCAAAGAGAGCGGCGTGAACGGGAGAAGTTGGTGGATGCCTTCTTTATCGAAGAAGCCCGACACATGGCATTGGATATCCGTTTGGATTTCCGGTGCCGCCAAGCATTTTTGGAGTATTCCTGCCCCGGCAATATCGGCCAGTTAAAAGGAGATGTCCAACATGCATGCGCACAGGCTTTCCTGCGCCATCTTTATGAGCCCTCCCCTTCAGTCACGATTCGACGGGAAGATCTGCCTGCCGCCGTCTCCAGGGTTTGGCGCGCTTCTGCTCTTGCCTCCCCCCCTTTCCCCTCTACACTCACCGACGGGGGGGAAAAAACCGTATACAGCGAGCTGCTTCGCAAAGAGCAGGAGCTGAGTGCGCGGGGATGGAGCCGACACGAACGCATCCGCGAGCTGAAACAGATGGCGAGCCAATATCTGAAACGATCAGCCCACCCTGCCGACGATCGGCGTCAAACGGGTGGAGAACAGTTGCAGGAAGTCATCTCCCACCTAACCAGACCATTGACAGAAGGGCAGCAGGAAGCGCTTGAAAGTCTCATCCGGTCCCTCACTATTGAAGGAGATCAACCGAGTCGTCCGTTCCCCGAAACAGAATCCCTTCCGGAAGAACACCGTAAAGCGGCCCACTCCCTCGCCCAAGCGGTCACCGATCAAGGATTCTCGCTGCCGGAAGAGGCTTGGAAAGAGATCGCCCACCTCCTGTCCGCATTTCACGAATCCGAATCCGCCTCTGCTGAAGGAGTACCTGTCTTGATCGTCACCCATGGTGAATCGACAGCTACATCCATGGCTCAGGTAGCCAATGCGTTATTGGGGGATGAACGGGTTCACGCGGTGGACATGCCTCTCGATCAACCGGCATCGATCGCTCTTCAGCGGGTATCCAATCGGGTGGCTTCACTTCATCGAGGAAACGGAATCTTGTTGCTGGTGGATATCGGTTCATTGACAACGATGGGAGAGGATATCAGCCGTGAACATGGTATTTCTATCCACACCCTCTCGGATGTCACCCTTTCCATGGTCATTCACGCCGCACGAAAAGCCCAGACTCCCGGCTGGGACGCCCAGCGCCTGATGGAGTCGGTCCGCGACCGCTTTCCGGCCCCTGTCAGCACCCTATCCCCGACTCAGCGACGACGGGTGGTGGGCGTGGTGTGTCCACAGGGAGAAGGATCCATCCCTGCTTTGAAGGATTGGGTGAAAAACAACTTGGAAAATAAGGAGATTGATGTTCTGTCAGGCGAATGGAACCCCCATCAATCCGATTCATTCGATCAGGTGTTGCATGAATGGCATCAATCCGGGGAGATTATCGCTTTGGTAGGTACCCACTCTCCACCCAACGGGAACATTCCCTTTTTTCACGCATGGGAATTGTTGCAACCGGACGGAATTCGTCGTTGGAAGGAACAGTTGGCTAAAACAGGGAGCCCGTCCTAACATCTAGTGTGCAAGTTGTGTAATGTTCCTTCGTTTCCGTTTCCCTTCCCATCGGGAATTGCATTGGCATGGTTTTTGCTTTTATTTTTCTTCAGAAGGAGCTTCTCCTCTCGGATTCGGATGGTTCTGGTCCTGTCCTACCAACCGGCGCAGGCTGGAGATCAATCGGATCTGTAAAGCCAGAGGCCTATATTTTAATTTTGAAAAGGGATGATAAATATGGTGGAACAAACCTTGACAATCCCGAATCAAACGGGATTGCACGCACGGCCGGCAGCGCTGCTGGTAAAAGAAGCGGGGCGGTATGCCAGCCAGGTCTATATTGCCAAGGGGGATAAACAAGCGGACGCCAAGAGCCTGCTGGGCGTGATGTCCCTCTCCATCCGCGGCGGGGAAGAAATCGCCATCCGGGCCGAAGGGGACGACGAAAAAGAAGCAGTTCAAGCCCTCGCCCAGTGGATTGCCAACGAACTGCGTGATTGACTATTCAAACCGGAAAGAAGGTGCATGATGACCAACCAAGCGATGAAGGGAGTCGGAGCGGCCCCGGGATTGGCCATCGGACAAGCGGTTCGATGGCGCAAGGAACGGCCCGAAGTCGTCGTAACGGAGATCGCCGATACCGATACGGAACAAAAGCGACTGGAAAAAACGGTGGAAGAAGCACGTCAGCAGCTGCGGGAACTGCGGCAAGCCACGCTGGACCGGATGGGAGAAGAAGAGGCGGGAATTTTTGACGCCCACCTCTCGTTCCTGGATGATCCTGCTTATATCGGCGAGATGAAAAACCGGATTCGCAACCAAAAAAAGAATGCGGAAGCCGTCTGTCAACAGGTGACCGACGAAATGTCCGATATGTTGGCCTCCCTCGATGACGAATACATGCGGGCACGCGCCGACGATATCCGGGATGTGGGCGGTCGTCTGCTTCTACTCCTCTCGGGAATCCAGCCCTTTGATCCCACGCGGTTGGAGCCGGGCAGTGTGATTGTTGCTGATGAGCTGGCTCCTTCGGACACCGCCCAATTCCCCCCCGGCATTGCCGCCATGGTGACGGCACGGGGCAGCAAAACGGCTCACGCGGCAATTATGGCTCGCACCTTGGGAATCCCCGCTGTACTCGGTCTCGGCGAATCCCTGGAACGGATTGAGGAGGGGGACACCGTCATCGTAGACGGGGAGTCCGGAGACATCACCCTCCATCCAGACACCGAAACCCAGCAGCAGGCGGAAGCGGAGATGAAACGGCAACGAGAGGTGCGAGAACAAGCCTTGAAGCGAGCGGATGAGGACGCCTTCACTGCCGACGGACACCGGATTCAGGTATTTGCCAACATCGGCAGTCCTGCCGACGTGGATGCCGCCCTCCAAAACGGAGCAGAAGGAATTGGTTTGTTTCGCACAGAGTTCCTTTATTTAGAAAACGATCACTGGCCGACGGAAGAAGAACAAGTTCGCTCCTACCGTCAGGTGTTGGAAGCCTTCGGGGATAAACCGGTGGTGATCCGCACACTGGACATCGGCGGAGACAAAGACCTTCCCTATGCGGAACTGCCTCAAGAGGAGAATCCCTTCCTGGGGCATCGGGCCATTCGGTTTTGCCTCGCCAACCCGGATATCTTTAAAACCCAGTTGCGTGCGCTCTTGCGAGCGGGAGTTCACGGCAATCTGTGGATCATGTTCCCCATGGTGGAAAACCTGTCGGAAATCCGCGAAGCAAAAACACTCTTGGCCGAATGCCGCCGGGAACTGGAAGCGGAAGGCGCTGAAGTCGCCGCTTCCATCAAGGTGGGGATCATGGTGGAAGTGCCGGCAGCAGCCATCTACGCCGATGTCCTGGCCCGAGAAGTCGACTTTATGAGCATCGGTACCAACGACCTGACCCAATACACCCTGGCCGCCGATCGCGGGAATGAACGGGTGGCTTCCCTCTATGACGCCTCTCACCCCGCCGTGTTGCGCCTCGTTCGCCAGACCTGTGACGCCGCCCGCAACGCCGGCATCCTGGTGGGTATGTGCGGCGAATTGGCGGGGGATCCCAAGATGACCGCCGCTCTTGTCGGGCTCGGATTGCAGGAACTCTCCATGAGCGCCGGTGCCATTCCCGAAGTGAAGGAAGAAGTGCGGCAAGTGGAGACGGATCCAGCACGACAGTTGGCAGACAAGGCCTTACAAGCCGAGGACGGCAGTCAAGTGCGGGCGATTGTGGAAAAAGGAAAGATGAATTGAACGAACCTCCCCCTGTCGATAAATCGACAGGGGGAGGCTTCTTGTTATGGAGGGAATATAGACTGACGGCTCTTCGCTCAATCATGACTTCTCCTACCTGAGTAGACATGGAGCAAACCACGACGCAATGACTCAGTGAGCCAGAAAAGCCAACATGCTAAAGTATACAGCCGCAGCCGCAAAGAAGTAAGGCCGTTCATTCCGTAAAACCGACATTACCGCATATCCAATAAAAAATACAGAATATAGGAAGCTCATGACATGCCACTCTTTTAAACTTCCCCAGTATAAAACCAAAGAAACCATAGCCATCCATAGCAATAACTGTTTAATTATCAAAAATCTATACCGCAAACCTCGCTCCTGCACCCGGTAATCTCCGAAATAGTCGTCCAAACGGTCGCGACTCGCTGGATTCTCATGGTAAAAGTACATCGGCTGCAAATAAGGAATGTTTCCTTCCGCCAATTGTGTCCCCCAAGAAAACGTTTGATCGCTTAAACATTCAATCCTTTTTCCCTCTGACCCTTCCGGATAAGCGGGCTCGGGGGAAATCTCCGTTTCGATGGAGAAGATTACCCTTTGATCCTCCAAACGACCAAAGTATTCCCGTGGCCACAGCGTACGGATATGGCTGAACAACATTCGCCACGGCTGTCTTTTTTGTACATGTGCCATGGAGGTGTCTACCGGAACCCATCCCCGCTCTTCTAAAAACACCTCATTCCACACGTGTGCATGGTGCTTTCCCATGGCAAACGCTCCTACCACCGTCCGACACGGAATGTTTTGGGCGCGACAAAGGGCCGCATACAAAAAAGAGAACTCGCCACAATCTCCTTTCTTGTTCCGAAGGAAAGAAATCGTCCCTCTCTCCTTTGGAGGATAGATGTAGCGATAGTGACTTCGAACATAGTCGAACAGCACACGCGCTTTCACTTCGTCCGTCTCCAACCCCCGGCAAATCTCATCCGCCTTGGTCCGGACTTCATCCGTAATCCGGACCAAGGTGGTGGAACGCAAATAAAACTCCCGTTCCTTTTCCGATAACGTGCTGGGAGACTCCCACTCGATCGATGGCGTAACCGTCACGTCGTAGATATTCTCGATCGCTTCACCCGGTTCCAACCGGTAGTAGGAAAGGCGGTTTCCCGCCACATCCGGAGGGGATTGTTGATCTGGAGAGCGGCTCATGGATACTAACCGAGCTCCTTGTGCGTGATGGACGGGAGGCTCCGCCAGCCACACCTGTGTAACGCCTTCTCGCCGATTTTTAAATCGGAATACATAGGAAAAATGTTTCATGTCCATACTCTCCTCTCCTTACCGGCTGTGAGCTTTTTCCATGGGTGTCCATTCACAACCCGCTCCGTCACAGCCTCCCACAGGGATCACCGTCCGGCGAGCGGCGATCAAATAGCAGCTGCCCCCCCATCGAAACCCAGGGGAATGATTTAAGGACTGAGAATAATAGGGCGTACAATCAAAGTGATGAAAAGAATGGCGACAGCACCGAAAAAGAGGGAACGTTCCTTCCGTATAACGGAAATGAGCCCATATCCAATGACAGCCAGGCAATACAGCAGACTCATCAATCCCCACGCACTCAACCAGTAAAGAGCTGCAGCCGCGATTACCATCCATCCCAGTATCCGTTTGGCAATCTGGAGCCCGTACCGCAAACCTCGCTCCTGTACCCGGTAATCCCCGATACAATCGTCTACACTTCCTCGACTCCCTGGATTTTCATGGTGAAAGTACATGGGCTGTAGTAAGGGGATATTTCCGTTCAACAGTTGTGAACCCCAAGAAAACTTCCGGCCATCGATGTGTAATTCAATTCCCCCACCCTCCTGCTCTCCGGGATAATCCGGAACCGGTTCAAGATCAGACTCCACCGAGAAGATGATCCGCTGATTTTCCAACTGGCCGAAATATTCCTTTGGACGCAGTGTACGGATGTTGCTGAATAAAAAACGCCACGGCTGTCTTTTTTGTACATGTGCCATGGAGGTGTCTACCGGAACCCATCCCCGCTCTTCTAAAAACACCTCATTCCACATGTGTGCATGGTGCTTTCCCATGGCAAACGCTCCTACCACCGTCCGACACGGAATGTTTTGGGCGCGACAAAGGGCCGCATACAAAAAAGAGAATTCGCCACAATCTCCTTTTTTTGTTCGCAAGAAAGGAGCCGCTCCCCAATCCTTCACTGGATGGGTATAACGAAAGTGACTTCGAACATAGTCGAACAACGCACGCGCTTTTGCTTCGTCCGTCTCCAACCCCCGGCAAATCTCATCCGCTTTGGTCCGGACCTCATCCGTGATCTGGACCAAGGTGGTGGAACGCAAATAAAACTCCCGTTCCTTCTCCGACAACGTAGAGGGAGACTTCCACTCGATCGATGGCGTAACCGTCACTTCGTAGATATTCTCGATCGCTTCACCCGGTTCCAACCGGTAGTAGGAAAGGCGGTTTCCCGCCACATCCGGAGGGGATTGTTGATCTGGAGAGCGGCTCATGGATACTAACCGAGCTCCTTGTGCGTGATGGACGGGAGGCTCCGCCAGCCACACCTGTGTGACGCCTTCTCGCTGATTTTTAAATCGGAATACATAGGAAAAATGTTTCATGTCCATACTCTCCTCTCTCCTTACCGGCTGTGACCTTTTTCCATGGGTGTCCATTCACAACCCGCTCCGTCACAGCCTCCCACAGGGATCACCGTCCGGCGAGCGGCGATCCAGTCGTACACCCATTGCCCTACGCCCATCACCGTCGCCAACCACAGAAACGGAACCATCCCCCACAACAAAGGGACCTGTCGAGCAATGACCCATACACTGTGAATACCTTCCTCCACTCGTCCGTTTCTCACTTGGCGTGTATGCATGCGTTGTTCCAAACGTTCTGGATCCAATCCGTATTGCTCGATCACCTCCGGATCGCGAAAGGAGAGGAAGGATAGACGGTGAAGCCAATCCCATCTTTGGAGGCGCTGCATACTCCTTTGACAGAAGGGACACCAGCCGTCGTAAAAAACGGTGACAGCCCGAAGGTCACCGACCGGCTCCTTTCCAGGCACCGGAACCCTGGTTCCTTTTCGGCGTAAATATGCTTTCACTCTTCCCACTCGTCTGTCAAAGAACGCGATCATTTTTTTGTATTCACGGTCTCGTAACATCAATAGCTGGTTGGCGATCATGATAAAGGAAAAGGTAAACAGCCCCATCACCACGGCAATGCCTAGATGCATCCCAATCACACCCGCCATCGCCACATACTTGGTGTAACGGTTAAATAACAGGAAAGGGAAGGCTACCTGCACCAACACAGTCGCATAGGCACCCGTCACAATGAGAAAATCCGACGAGAAAATAAGATCTCGGAAAAATGGATGGGTGTACTCTCCTACCTGCAGGATGTAGTAAAGGGCCGTTCCGTTTTGCCATACTTCACCCATCACCTTATGGAAGCCTGACGTAAGATACATCATGCATACCTGAACGATACAGGCCAAAATCGCTAAGTTGTGGATAAGGTTAGACAGCCGCATATGGGAAAATCCTGGAGGAGAAAGCTCTGAGGCAGGGATGCCTCTCTTCTGTCGAAGGTGGCGATCGACAGAAAAGTAGGCCGTCGTGTTGGCAAACAGCAGGAAGACCAACAGTATGCGCATGACATTGTCCCCGCCGTCTAAAATGATCCCGTTGCGAGTAAACAGAGACCAAACAAACACGAAGTTGACAATGGCCGCAATCCGACCTTTATAACCAAAAATGAACCAAAGTGCAGCCAACATGCCTAGATGAAAAACGATTTCAAAATAGAGGGGGGACGGGTGTAATTGATACAAGGAAAACGTCCATGCGATCATCGTATCAGCACGAAAATCCGCAAAATCGTACATGCCCTCCGGCCCCCACAAAAAGCGCCGTTGAGCATAGTGCATCCCGTATATGTAGAGAATAATGAAGCCGAAAGCAATACGGATGAGGCTGGCGCCCATCAGCATGTGCTTTTGTCGGTTCCAATCGGCGATACGGTCAAACATGTCGATGTCCCACCTTTCAACATTTATACTGGGAACCATTTTCGGACTTTAGAAGCGTCATTCCTGAATGCTCGATCAAAAGATCGGCGCTACTGGCTGGTAATTCCTCCAATCAAATTGGTATACCTTTGTCTTTGTTTCAACTTCTTTCTTTTCTTTTTCTGAAAAAGGAACCGCTTTTGTCTCCACTAACATCAACTGAGTCTTCGTCACTTCCCATTCGGGGTGCAAACTGTTTAAATAGGCCTGTGCATATCGGTTTAACAGCTTTTCTCCGTATTCCTGTTGCTCACTTTTCCGTTTATCGTCGTGTAAATCATCCAGCTTTTTTTTCGCTTCTTCATTGCTTTGCGCCTTACGGTGAAGGGTAACGATCAAATCATCCTCTTCCACCATCGCCGTTACCGCTCCTCGTTGAATTCTGACCAGTCGGTTATAAGGAGTAAAGCGATTGGTTTGGTTTCGCTCGATCATATAAGAGGTTAAGTCAATCCAATCTGTTGTTTTCACTCCGTCCTCTTTCTTTACCTGAGCCCGCACATAAAAAGTGTTGTTATCCGATGCAGGATTGGGTGCGAATAACTTCCAATTCTGAGAAAAAAGAGGGTTCATATAACCAGCGATGATGTTTGAATGCTTCGCTTTTAGAGGATTCAATGGAGCATTGTACAGACCTGTGAATGCAAAATGGATAATAAAAACCGTCAATAAACCCAAAACGGCTAGCTTCTTCCACATCTTGATCCCCCTTTAATATGGAGGGGATGCCGCAGCTAAGCGACACCCCTTTTTTGGATTACTGATCGAATACGGTTTTGATTTCATCGTAATCCGCATAAACCGGTTGCACGGAATTACGACCGACCTGTTTCTTGGCATAATCCCAAGCATCCGCTCCGGCTTTAGCCGCAGCTCCTGTTACAAACGCTCCACCAACATACGCTGCAGCCTTTTTCGCAGTTACAGTCGCTGCCACAGCTGGTATAGCTTTAGGCTCTATTTCAGTCGAATTAACTGCTACCTGCGACTTCACCTGCTCCTGTGTTTCCGGAGTCCCGGCGAATGCAGAAGTAGTCATCGTACCACCTAACACCAACGATAAGGCCAAACCGGACGCAATCAGCTTTTTCACTAGAATCCCCCCATGAAATGATGATGTGTTTTCCTAAGTGCGCATATGGATCAACATTTCCTGCTACTTTCCAGGCATCCCCTCCCTTCCATATACCGAATAAATGATTGTCTATATTTCGAAAAATGTATATCAATATACCTATTTGTACTTACCAGAACCTTTTCAGCAGGAGAATCATCCCAGCACGAACAATCACCGGAACTGTCACAAGAAACCAAATGGCGTCCCTATACTCTTCAAATGAGAGCGGCCGGATGTAAGTATCGATCAGCTCCAAAAACAACCAACCCAAAATCACAAGAGGAAAAGCGACTGTGTATGCTGTCCCGCTTATCTTTACCCCTCTTTCATCACTTCCTTCTTTTCTGAAATCAAACAGGACTCCATAAAGCACACCCCAAAAGAATACGGCTAAATAGATCAGGATACTGATAAATGAGATGATTTCCCCCACTTATATTCTCCTTTCCCATTACGTCTGTATTTCATTTTATTAGTCACACTTCTGTAGATAGAGACTTAGAAAACATCGTTTCAATCATTTTTAACCACATACTGAAACACATCATTGATGTCTTTTTCAAACAGAAGTGCAATCTCAAAAGCCAACTTTAAGGATGGGTTATAGCGGTTTTTCTCGATGGAAACGATCGTTTGTCGGCTGACACCGAGTCGGTCGGCTACCTCTTTTTGTGACCACCCTTTTTCTGCCCGCAAGACAACCAATCGATTGGTTAAGGTCCCATGCTCCTTCAAAGGCATAGCAGTCTGATCCTCCTTCAGACATATGGTATGGTAACTTATTTTTTACTTTTTGGCAATAATATTTTACATATTGATATATATTCTTTTCTTTTTGTAAAGTATATATTACACAATCAACCGAAGACAACATAAAAACGCCTCCGCCGAATGGCGGAGGCGCGGTTTCCATCAGATGACGTTTTGGACTGGTCGCTTTTCCGGTTGGACTACCTCGATTGGCCCGTCGCCGCGATGCATCACCTTGGGAAAGGCTTGCGTCGGTTTCAGCACGTCCAGCATGTGCTGGATGGCGACCATCGGATCCACTTCGTAGCCACAAGTGTAGCAATCCAGGGCAGCGAATCCTTTTTCCGGGTACGTGTGGATAGAGATGTGACTTTCCGACAAAAGTACCAGTACGGTTGCCCCTTGCGGATCAAAAGCTTGGGCTTGGGACGAAAGGACCGTTGCACCGCTTTTTTCCGCTGCCGCCTTCATGTGTTTCTCCAACCATGAGGCATCGTTGAGCAGATCAAAATCGACACCCCAAGCATCCATGGCTACATGACGTCCGAAAGTAGAGTATTCCATCCCCTTCGGCCCCCTTCCTAGGAAATATGGTGTAAGCCAATATTCCGCTAGGATCTGCTCGTTCACCACGGGGGAAGGTTAGTCCTCAGAGGTCCCAACCCTTTAAGTGAATCTTGGATCCTTCTAGCGCAATTTCACAAATAGTAACGTATCACATTTCGGAACAAGTTTCAACAGGGATTTCCATCCGTCGGTCCTGCCATTTCCATAAATTTGTATCCGATAGCCATATGGATCCCTTTACCGGTAACGAATAGTATACCGGAAACAAAGCCGAATCCTCCAATTTCGCAGAAGCCGTTCCCCGCTTGCAGGAGGGACGCTCTTCCACGATATGGTGTACGGAATTAAAAACTGATGACGGATCCATGCCCCTTCTTTTATGTATGCGCCTCGATTCAAGCCTGGTTCTTATGGGTTCAACAGGATTATCACCAGCTGCTTCGTGTATCAAAAACCTCCCCTACTATCCAATTCATCCCACGGAGACCGGAATGGGCCAGCCATTCGATGCGCCTGTTTTAAAACGATGAATAAATGGGGCAGGAAATCGGTACGCACTTACCGAATCGTACATATGTTCGTTCATTTTCACTCCACAAGGAGGCCAATGCCTATGGAAAAAACCCCTGTTTTTCGGCAAACGCTGTTGGACGAACTGTCTCTCGGCATTCGCACCACCCGTCATCTCCTCAATCAGGTGGAAGCAGACGATTGGGAATACCGCCCCCGGGAAGGAATGCGCACCCTGTTGGAATTGGCACAACATCTATGTCAGATTCCTGCCGTCGATCTGGCT
This sequence comes from Desmospora profundinema, assembly GCF_031454155.1. Taxonomy (GTDB): domain Bacteria; phylum Bacillota; class Bacilli; order Thermoactinomycetales; family DSM-45169; genus Desmospora; species Desmospora profundinema. The sequence goes on along the minus strand of NZ_JAVDQG010000003.1, from coordinate 434,965 downwards.
ATTATGCAGGAACACAGTCAAACACAAGTGCAGGAGCTGGAGGTGCAACTGGCGGCCGACACTGCTGAAAAGCTGGGATCGATCATGGAACGGGGCTTCCGCGAACTGTCCGATTACATGGAATCGCTGGATCCAGACACATTCCTCCACCATGAGACCAAAGCTTTTTACGCCGATCACGGCACTCCCCAAGTCCGCTGGCTGTTGGAAGTGGTTACCCATGTCTTCCATCATCGCGCCCAATTGTTTCAGTATCTGAAAGAACGGGGACATCCGGTCAACATGTTCGACTTGTACTAAATACCAATTGGATGAATGGAACCCCTTGCCCTTGCCCCAAAATAAGGGGAGAGAGGAAAGGGGTTATGATTGTGGAGTGGTTAAAAGCTGGAGAAGATTATCTCCTGATCATGGGTCGAATCGCCACCATTTTACCGTTGTTGCTGTTCCTGACGCTCTATATGGGGAAGCGGGCCATCGGCGAGATGCCTGTTTTTGATTTTTTGATTGTAGTTGTTTTGGGTGCCATCGTTGGGGCGGACATCGCCGACCCGAAGATCGAACACCTCCCCACTGCGTTCGCTATTGTCATCGTGGCATTGTTGCAGCGGATCGTCGCCTTCTCAAAGATCACTTCCCGTAAGATGGGCAAGTGGTTCACCTTTGAACCCACCGTCGTCGTTCATAAGGGCAAATTGATGAAAGACAATCTGAAGCAAATCCGTTACTCCATCGACAACATTTTAAACATGCTTCGGGAACATGGGGTGTTCGACTTGGCTGAAGTGGAGTTGGCCATTCTGGAGGCAAACGGAAAGATGTCGGTGAAAAAAGATCCCCTTCACGATCCTCCCACCAGAAAAGACTGGCGGCAGACCCCGCCTCCGCCCGGGATCGCATTACCCGTCATCGTAGAAGGGCAAGTTCTGCAATACTCTCTGGATCACTTGGGGTTGGACGACCAATGGATGAAAACAGAACTGGAAAACGCAGACATTCCTTCCATCGATGACGTTTTCTTTGCTTCCGTCGATAAGCACAAAAAACTCACCTATACCTTGTACCAGGAAGTCCTCCCCACACTCCCTCCCCTACGCCATTAATCATGGGGAGGGGTTTTGTCGATGCTTCAGAATATCCCGATGCATGCGATATTCCACCACTCCCAAAGTCATTCCGATCACGACTGCCGCAGGAATGGGTACGAACGATCCGGGAAACAAGAACTGTCCTCCCCATACCGTTCCAGTGATAAAAGACGCACCTGCAACGGAAGACAGCGGATTGCCCAACCGGGGAAGAATCCATTGGTCCGCGAAATGACCCACCGTCGCTAAAAACAAGACGATCAACGTAGGCGCAAGCACATCGGAATAATGAAACCCCTCCACCAACAGATGGGCGCCATGGATCACCGACGCATACATGACCACTTTTAGCAGCCAATTCAACCCAGACACCTCCTCGTTCCAGTATGTCCCATACAAATGGAAAAACGATCTCCAGGATGCAGACAAAAAGGAGGCGAACAGATGAATCTGGACAAACAGGAATGCCGATTGGTGGCGGAAGCGTTGCAACTGGCACTCCAAAACAACTCGGACCCTGACAAGGCCCGTCGATACCGCGAATTACTGGAGCGGGTACAATCCCGGGGACAGGTGCTTTCCCCGGCTTTTGAAGACGGATTTCGTTACGATTACGACGACTCTTCACAAGTTTGAAGGAAACCTGCGCTTTCTTCCCCCTTCACTCATAGCATAAGAGCGAAAGGGGGAATTTTTCTTGCCCAGCATTTTGGTGGACTTGTCCGACCGCCGCCTATACCTGTTGGAAGGAGGACGAGTCGTCCGTTCTTATCCCGTTGCAATCGGACAGATCCTGACACAAACCCCCACCGGTACCTACCATATCATCAACAAGGTTCCCTACCCTTACAGCCGCCCAGGCGGCCGCCTGACTCCTTACGGCACGATGTGGATGGGCTTGTCCCGAAGAGGATACGGCATCCATGGAACAAACAATCCCGCTTCCATCGGGAAACGGGTCTCCAAAGGGTGTATTCGTATGTACAATCGGGATGTAGAAGAGTTGGCCGGTCGGGTTCCCATCGGGACGACTGTCGTCATTCGGGAGTAGGTGGAGGGAAACAACCCTAACGCACCAAATGGATGCTCCATCCGTTTCCGCAGATGAAGCATCCATTCACCATCCCGCTTTTGGATGACGCTTCAGGGTAATCCCCTGTAACAGCAGCATCGGTGTCTCATCCTTCACATCCTCCAAGGGGCGGGCAGTAACCAACAGCGAAAAAGAACCGCGGGCGCGTTCATCCGCGAGAAGCAGGCCTCCGTGGTCCTTGGCAAAAGCCAGGGCCCGTTCTGTTCCGTCTTCCAGGCGAAAACAAAAGATATAGGCATCCGCTTTCCGATCATACATCCATACATACCGATATCCTTCCGCCGACCGATCGACGAGTTCTTCCCATTCCGGGACGGACAGGATTAGCACCTGTTCCCCGGAAAGTTCCGCCCATCCCCCATCTTCCGGAATAGCGGCCTCCCGCACATGTGGCACGTATTTCTCCATTGATCAGGCTCTCCTTTCCAGCGGTCTGTTGCGACTTTTCAACCATCGCATCGTCCAGGGAGTGACATGGGTCAAATCCCACGGCTTTTGTTGCTGCTCCATCTCGTCCAAAAATGCCCGATCCGATGTAACCGCCAAGAGCGGCACTCGGTTTAGCGTGTGGGTTTTCACCCGCAGATCTTCACTGTTCCCATGATCGCTAACCAAGAGCAGCAGATCCTGTTCCTGCAGCTGCTTGACGACGGCACCGAGAAAGGCGTCGTAACGGGCGGTCACCCGGGCCATCCCTTCCCGATCTTGGCGGTGTCCCGCCAAGTCGCTTAAAAAAAACTCATGAACCACCAGATCGTAGTCACGGGTTAGACCGTATAAGTGCTCCGCAGCGGTATCCGGCGCAATTTCACGCACATCGTCCCGTTTATCGGCCAAAAAGCGCCGAGTCACGTCATGGTAAACGGCCCGTCCCTCCAACAGATCTTCCAACATGCGCAACGGTTGTCCGGTGCTGCGAATGGCGCAGGTGGAGACGGAAACCCAACCCCGACGGGTGGTGGGCAATTCAAAATACTCGGGAGTATAACTGTTGGCAAAGGTGGCCCCAAACCCGTGCCGACGGGCTTGAAGGTACAGGTTGTCCTTTTCCACCCATTCACGCAGCCGCGTCAGAGGGAGCCCGCTTTGATGACTTCCCATCGCCTGTGGAGCATTGCGGCCGGTAAAAATCGTAGCCTGACCAGTCGCACTCTGCGGAAGGCCAGGCACTCCTAAGGCAGCATCGGCAGCCAACAGCAAAACCCCGCTCGATACCCGTCCCACTGCCTCTGCAACCAAGTTGCGGCCGGCCAGCAAACGGTTTATATGGGGAGTCGGTTCGATATACCAGGGATTGTCGTCCACTTCTTCCCCCAGGCCCACTCCATCAATAAACAATAGGATCACTGGCATAACGATGGAATCCCTCCTCTGGGCCCATTGTATCACAGCTCTTGCCGAACATCGGAAAAACACCGCGAAAACGGATCCCGTTTGGTATAATATCCAGTAGCGAACGCCAAAGCCCGGGAGGTCGGATGGTTGATACACTACAGCCGCATGAGTGCGGAGGAGCTGAAACGGGAAATGGAGCGGCTGAAACAAGAAGAAACCCGTGCCCGCCGTGCGTCCATGACCGGTGAAATGGCGGTTATCGAGAGGCAGATCCAATTTGTCCGATCGTACCTCCGAAACCCGGCGGAAATCAAGCCTGGACTTCGGTATCGGGTAGAGGGCGAAACAATACCGTTTCATGTAAACGATCTAAACGGAGTGATGGCATGGGGAACGTATGAAGGATCGCCCATCCAGGAAGCGATCCCCATCGGAATCCTTCATCCCATGGAGGAGGACACCGATGACGCCCGATAACCACCCGGCCCACTCGAAAACGGTGATTCGGGAGCGGGTCTGGTCGCTTCTGGAGGAGAAAAAAGCAGGCCGGTTCCCCTTTCCCCTGCGGGGACGCATTCCCAACTTCAAGGGAGCGGAAGCAGCGGCACACCACATCACCCAATTGGCTGTTTATCAACAAGCACAAACGATCAAGGTGAATCCCGACTCCCCCCAGCTTCCGCTGCGTGCACAAGCGCTTCGGGATGGGAAGACGTTGTTGGTGCCCACCCCCCGCCTTAAAGCCGGCTTTATCCGTGTGGATCCCGACCGGGTTCCGGCGGGAGAGGAACGAAAAGCGGCCAGCTTATCCCATATTCACGAATATGGTGTAGAAATTCCTTTGGAACACCTCCCTCCCGTGGACCTGTTCGTCGTTGGAGCGGTCGCTCTCCATCGCGATGGAAGACGGCTGGGGAAGGGAGAGGGTTATGCCGACCGGGAATACGCAGTCTTGCGCGAATCGGGAAACCCGGAAATCCCCGTGGTTTCCTCGGTCCATTCCCTGCAGGTGGTCGATGACGACATTCCCTTGGAACCTCACGATCTAACCGTTGATTGGATCGCTACGGAGCAGGAGTTGATTCAAACGAACCCCTCCTACCCCAAGCCTGCTGGAATCAACTGGGGACGGGTGACCGAAGAAGAGCTGGACGACATGCCGATATTGAAAAAATGGAAGGAACGGCTGGAGAGATCATAGGGCCTGTCTATGGTAATTGAATCGTTTTAATTGCTTAAGTTGGAGGAGAGAATGACCCGATGGCTGACTGGAACTTGTCAGATGCTTATGGGGAACAAAAGGGCGACGTTTTGTCATTGGAACTGGGCCCCGGCTTGTATGAACCGTTGTTGGCCGACCCTGATTTCACGGGACAAATACAAGCGGTGCGAAAAGAGGTTTTCCGTCAACTGGGGGTGTACCTGCCTTCCGTACGCATCCGTTCCCAGTCTGAACTGGAACCAAACCAATACCAGATTCGTATCCGCGGTAACCGCATAGTTGATGGAGTATTGCATCCACCTTTATTATTTTCCCATGTAATCGAGAGTGGAACTATGGGACTCCACCCCATCGACCAAGTGGAAGGACGCTGGAACTCCCGGGAAGGAGAAGAAGCTGCAACCATCCTTCTCAACCATCTGCGCCAAGTGATCAACCGGCGGTTGGATCAGCTGGTTACTTACGATTGGGTGGCCCGTTGGTTGAAGCAAGCCAAATCCCACAGCCCCGATCTGGTAAAAGAGCTGGAGGAGCGGGGGCTTACCTCCGGGATCCTTTGGTCTGTGACCAAGCTATTGCTGAAAGACCGTATCCCTTTGCATCCCTTTGAGGAACTGTTGGAAACCGTTTTGGATTATTTCCTCGTTCATCCGCACGAAGGATATACACCGCCGGAATGGACCCATCCTCATCCCTCTGAAATTGCGAAGTATGTCTCTCAAAAGAAAAAGGACCGACGTCTGCCCCATCCCACACATAAAGGGAAAGTAATCGGATTCAACAAATGAAGCCCAGCCCCTAAGCGGGTTGGGCTTCTCACCATTAAAGAAGGATATATTATAAAGGAAACTACTCTGAAAAACCGCTATCTGGGCTGATCCTCTACACGCTGTGGATCACAGTCGTTACCTCCCAAACCTCTCCCCCATCCGGGTCAGGATGGAGGAGAGGTTTGGCGAAAAAACACCAAATCAATTCATGAAATATAGCCACTTACTTTTAGTTTGGTTATCTTATGGGTGATGATACCTTTTGTCAAGCAAATATGGTAAAATTGGGTCAGGAGTGGTCGCTATGATGAACAACCACAAGCAAAAGCTGTGCCCCATGTTTGAATTCGCGTTTGAACTGTTGGGTAAACGCTGGACCGGCCTGATCATCCGAGTGTTGATGGATGGACCGAAACGATTCAAGGAAATTTCATCCATGATTCCCGGCATGAGCGATAAAATGCTGGCCGAACGCTTCAAGGAACTAGAGGCAGCCGGAATCTTGACACGCAACATCTATCCCGAGACACCTGTAAGAATTGAGTACGAGTTAACCGAAAAAGGGAAAGCGTTAAAACCGGCGATGGACGAATTGCAATCCTGGGCGGAACAATGGGCAAAGCCCCAGGACTAACCCCCGGTGGATAAAAACGTCCCGCTTCTAAAAGAGCGGGTTCTTTTTTCTCTTTAGGAGGTGGAAAATTGGGTAAGCTCTTCACCTTTGGATTGTTATGGTACATCTTGGGCAACCCCTTTCTCGCCCTTCTCCTCCTTTTCTTGATCGCCTATTTCTTGGACCGCCGCTTCATCGGACTTTTTCCAAACGCCATCCGTCCCTTTCAGATCGCTGCCCGTATGCGGAAATTAAAACGTTCCCTCGAGTTGAATCCGCACCACACATCGGATCGTCTGGAAATGGCCCGTCTGTTGATGGAACGAAAAAAATACCGGGAGGCCCTACCCCATCTGGAGCAATGCCTAAAAGCCATTTCCGATTCGGCCCAGATCCGTGTGGACATCGGGCTGTGCCGGTTGAAAATCGGTGATTTGGACGAAGGGGAACGATGGCTACAGGATGCGTTGGAGCGGGAACCTCGAGTGCAGTACGGGGAACCTTATCTTCGCTTGGCGGAGGCATTCGGTCCCCTTGATCCAGACAAAGCCATCGATTATCTGGAACGCTTTCGGTCCATTCACTCCTCTTCCTGCGAGGGATATTACCGGCTGGGACGGCTGTACGGGAAGCTGGACCGGGTCCCGGAAAGCCGAGATGCCTATGAGGAGGCAATCGAGATCTACCGCCATCTTCCCCGATACCAAAAACGTTCCCAGCGGGCCTGGGCTCTCCGGTCCAGCTTTCGACTCGGTCTCGCCCCGTCCCGCCCCCGGAACTGATATTCCATACAGATACTCCCCCAATTGGGGGGTTTTTCATTTTTTATTGATAAAGAAGCAAAAAATGGTTTACTTAAAAGTATTTAGACAATACTACTGACAAGGAGGTGTCGTTTATGTATTATGTGATTTTGGATTCGGAGAAATTTCCCCCCTCCATCCTCCATGAAGATCAATATTTTCAATGGTACAATCCAATGAAAAACGACCATCGCGTGGAATTCAGGGGAACGATGAACCAGTGCTATTCATACATCGCCAGGAGGGATCGCCGTCGATCGCCACTAAAACCTCATTGATGACAGAATATTTACGCCGACAGGCACGAACAACAAGAATTGTACCGGTGAAAAATCGGTGCAATTTTTTATGAATCCCGCTGCAAACCATTCCATCCCGATTTCCTTTCTTCTCACTCCTTGACATACTTCTATAACGACACAAATACCATATGGAAAAGCTGCATGGGGGTGAGCCCGTTGGAAGTAACACTGCCGGATGTCACTTTCCGCTGTGTCAATCCAAGCATGGAACGGACGGCACGATATATACACGATCATTGGAAGGAATTGATTAAAACAAGTCCACCTCATACCTTGGATCAACTGTTGTACCTCCCCTATCCCTATGTCGTTCCCGGTGGTGTGTTTCAGCAATTGTTTTACTGGGACAGCTACTTTATTCTCCTGGGCCTGAAAATATCCCGTCTAACTGCATTGGCTCGACAAATCGTGGATAATTTCTTATATGAAATCAAAACATTCGGCTTGGTTCCAAACAGTTCTGAAATTGCCCACCTCAGCCGATCGCAGCCGCCTTTTCTAACCTCCATGATCAAGGAAGTGTACGATGGAGACAAAACGTGGCTGCAACACGCTTATAAGATGGCAAAAGTGGAATATCACCAGGTCTGGATGGATCCAAACACACACTTCATCCCCCAGGTGGGACTGAACCGCTACTTTGACGACATCGAAAAAATGCTGCGCATCCGCGGGGAAGCCTATCTCCATTTTGACGAGATCTATTTACCGCCGGCATTCCTACAGGAGAGGGCCGAAGCCGAATCCGGCTGGGATTACACCGCCCGTTTCAACAGGCAATGTGCCTCATTTATTCCTGTGGATCTCAACGCTCTCTTATATCGATATGAAACCGATTTTGCCCATATCGCAAAGATATTGGACCGTGATAAAGAAGCAGCGGACTGGAAAAAACGGGCCTTTTCCCGAAAACAGACCATGGATCACTACCTGTGGAACGAGCAACACGGAGTCTATTTTGATTATGATTTTGTACGCGGCCACCAATATCCGTACTTTTCACTGGCTACTTTTTACCCTCTCTGGGCTGAAGCTGCCTCCCCCCGCCAAGCCGAAAAAGTACGCCAAAACCTTTCCCGCTTTTTACACCGGGGAGGAGCGGTCACATCAACCACCTATTCGGGATTTCAATGGGACTATCCCAATGGTTGGGCTCCATTGCAGTGGATCGTGACCAAGGGACTGCTCCATTACGGTTACCGAAAAGAAGCCGAACAGATAGCGAATCACTGGTTGTCCTTGTGCACACACATATTTGAGAGATATGGAAAATTGTTTGAAAAATACAATGTCGTTGACTTTAACATCCGCACTCCCGGACGGTATCCACTCCAGGAAGGGTTTGGGTGGACCAACGGCATTTATTTAAAACTGGCCACCGAATTCGGATACTGTCAAGTGGAGTCTGAGTAAACACGAAAAACCCCCTTGTGCCTTTTTGGCTCCAAGGGGGGTTTGTTTCGATGGAAATCAGCGTTAGGCGTTTTTCTTTTTGCGAACGGGAGGAAGCAGCTTGTCTTTCTTCAGGGTGCGAACCGGTGTCCACGTGCTGGGGTCGTTCTCATCAAACTGCTCCAGAAATTTAATGACTTCGCGTGTGATGGGAGTGGGAGTGGAAGCACCAGCCGTAACCCCAACATAGCTTTTTCCTTTTAACCATTCCACATCGATTTCCGTCACGTCGGCAACACGGTGGGCCTCCACACCGGCGATATCCTGGGATACCTGAGCCAAACGTTCGGAGTTGTTGCTGCGGGGATCCCCCACGACTATCACCAGCTCCGTTTTGCGGGCCTGTTCAGCCACGGCTTCTTGCCGTTCTTGGGTCGCCAAGCAAATTTCATTGACGATCTCTGCGTGGGGGTACTTTTCTTTCACCTTTTTCATCAGATGGCGGGTATCCCATTGGCTCATGGTGGTTTGGTTGGTAACCACCAATTTATCCGACTGGATATGAAGCGCTTCCACATCTTCCTCATGTTGCACCAGGTGGACGTGATCCGGCGCCACCCCGATCGCACCTTCCGGCTCCGGGTGGCCCCGTTTACCGATATAGGCGATCTCATACCCTTCCGCCACTTTCTCCCGGATTACGTCATGCGTCCGAGTGACATCGGGACAGGTGGCATCCACCACTGTCAATCCCTTTTCCCTGGCACGCTTCCGCACTTCAGGGGAGACTCCGTGCGCGGTAAAGATTATAGTTCCTTTTTCCACCTGCTCCAACAGATTGAGGCGGTCGTCTCCATCCAGAGTGATAATCCCCTCTTCTTCAAACGCATCCACTACATGGGCGTTGTGAACGATCATGCCAAGAATATAAATGGGCCGAGGCAGATCCAGATTCTTGGCCGCTTGGCGCGCCAGAACCATGGCATCCACCACTCCATAACAATAACCCCGCGGGGTAATTCGCAATACGTCCATTCTATTCCCTCCCGGGTCCGTATCGGATCCAATCCAGAGCAATCCCCTCTATTATAACGCACTTGCTCTTCTTACCCAAGGACAGAGCGAAAACCGCGCTTGTGCCACTTGGAAGATGGGCGCTTCCATCAGGTACGGATGCCGAAGGGCGTACATAAGATACAGTGTCAATGTGGACATTTGAACCAAAGGAGTGATCCATTCGTGGAAAAAAAACCTCCGAAGAAACCGATCCCTTACCCTGAATGGCCAAAAAAACCGAAGGTCCCTTTTATGCCTAAGAAACCCAAATTAAAGAAACCCCACATGATGCCGATGCCCATGCCAATGCCTGTACCGATGCCCATGCCGGTACCAGTGCCGCATGATCCCTGCGGTCCCGATCTCTGTCCTCCCGCCCCCTACCACTACCCCATGCTTCCTCATCCGATGCATAATCCCTACCATGACGGATACGGTATGATGCCATTCGATCCGTCGTCGATGCACGAGATGTACCGCTACATGCCAATGGCCCCTCACATGGATCGCAGAATGATGAAGCTTTATATGCAAGATCCTTACTATCCCAAATATGAAAGCTCCAGTCGCCGTTGGGATAGTTCCCAGTATTAACCCCACGCCTCCCCAGATGGGAGGTTTTTTCTTGTTATACCCACCAATGGAATCCACAAACTCAGTTGTCTTTGTTTTTGCCCCGTTCCCGAATGTACAAGGCCATCAAAATCAAGGAGCTTAACAAGAGAATGTACACGAGAAAATCCGGCGTCAACCAATCGTAAATGGACATTATCATCGCCTCCCGTCTGAAAGTATCCATCTCCGGGTAACGTCCATCCCGTTCCTCATTGTACAAGAAAAAGCCCGCTTTGCGGGCACAGGTGTGATAAAACCGGTCGGCGGTCCAGGGCTTTAATCTTCCCTGAGCAAAGGGAGGGTCGGTATGGCTTTTGTTTCGCCTTTGTACTCACGGAGCACAAGTCTCGCTTAGGTCGCTTTGCTCCCGGTCTCGCTATGCGCTTTTTGCAACGAAATTTAGACAGCCATACCGACCCGGGATCTCGCACTACAGATTGTTCAGACACGCCCTAATCGCATACCGGTTATATCCTAACAGGGGATATAACCGGTATGCCGATCAAAAAAACGCTCGCGTACCAGCAACAGATAATCATATAGGTGACGCGTTGACTCATCCGACAAACAAAATGTGCGGCTGTCTCCATTCAACAAAGAAACCACTTCCAGGTTCACCCGCTTCTCTCCCCAGTACCGCTTGGCAAACAGGGCCGTCAAATAACGGCAGGAATCAATCACTCCGGGATGGTCGTCCACCAGAAAACGGCGGATCCAGACCCCCTCCTCGCTCCACTGCGCCAGCTGCACATGAATCGAACACGTAATCCCAAGCTCCTCCACCCGCATCGATAAGGGTTCCATCAAAAGAATGGGGGGATCTTCCTCCCGATTGGACACCACATATCGCATCAGGTGATCGGTCACCTTTACCCAAACGGTATAATAAGTATTTCGATCTGGAAACAGGGATGGATTGGCGGGCCAATGCCGCTGCAGCGATTGCAACACCCGCCATGGGGTTCGCGGAACCCCCGTTGTTCTAAACAAATCCCGCAGGGTACGGTTCACCGCCTCCAACACTTGCCGCCTCCAGTTCCATACCGGCGGCTCTCCTTCCCGGGCACGCCGCCTGCATCCGGCACAATCACACCGGATCAGTTGTTCCACTTGCTCTTCATCCAAACACGCCATCCCTCTCATCTTCACACCTCCCTCACGCCTGTTCCGCCAGCTGATCAGCCGCCTTTTCCACCGCCGATCTCCCCCAAGATTGACAGTGTTTTCCCTCCTCTTCATCCGGTGCAAATTCCACTTTTAAACCGGGAAGGACCAGGCGTGCCCCGCGCTCTTCCAGCTTTTTTTCCAAGATGTCCACCGCCGCCCCCACCATCGGGTAGGATGAATCACAAGAACCGAACACGGCAGCCGCCTTTCCACTCAAATCCAACCCGTCCATCTCCTCGTACAAATCAAGAAATTCATCGGGAAGCTCTCCATCTCCCCAGGTGTATGCTCCCAGGAGGATCAGGCCGTATTGTTCCAAGTCCGCCGGGTCGGTGTCCATCACCTCTTTCACCTCGATGGACACACCCGCATCCCGCACGCCTTTCGCCACCCACTCCGCTATTTCTTCCGTGTTGCCCGTCATACTGGCATAGACCAAGAGAACCGGTGTCATGAGACGATGTTCCTCCTCCGATACATTGATAACGATTATCATTTTCGTCTATATCGATCATACATCGAGTGAGAATAGTTATCAATAGAAAAATCAAAAAGACCGCCTTTCATAGGCGGTCTAAAAGAAATGCGATGATGGTGTCACGATCCGGCAGCGATCCCGGTTTGCGTACGCTGTCGGATATATCGTGTCAACTCGGCGGTCATCTCCCAGTAATGAAACGGAGTGATCAGATAAATCCCCTTGAACAGCTCTACCGCTTCATCCAAAAGCTCCCTGGCAATCGCCACTCCTTCGTGCCGTCCCTCTTCCCCTTTTTTCCCTTCCATCCGCTGCATGACGGAATCGGGTATTTTGACACCTGGAAGTTCATGATGGAGAAACAGAGCGTTGCGATGGCCGGTGAGCGGCATGATGCCGATAAAGATGGGAATCGGGATATGGCGGGTTGCTTCAGCCACCCGCTGCAAGGATTCCGTATCGTAAACGGGCTGGGTCATGATGAAATCGGCGCCTGCTTCCACTTTCTTCTCCAGGCGGCGCACCGCCGCCTCAATCTTGGCGACATTGGGATTAAAAGCGGCCCCCACGACAAAGCGGGCCTTCTGTTTCAGCGGTTTTCCGGAAAAAGAGATCCCCTCGTTCAGTTGCTTCACCATCCGGATTAAATCAAAGGAGGTAACGTCATAGATCGAGCTGGACCCCGGTAGATCTCCGATCCGGGTGGGGTCCCCCGTAATCACCAATATTTGATCGATCCCCAGGGCGTGCAGGCCCATGAGATGGGACTGCTGACCGATCAGATTACGGTCGCGGCAGGTAATGTGAACCAACGGTTCCGCCCCGGTCCGTTCTTTCATGATGGCTCCCAAGGCCATGTTGCTCATACGGGTGGTGGCCATGGAATTGTCTGCCAGCGTCACCGCATCAGCGCCAGCCCGATTCAGCTCCTCCGCTCCGCGCAGGTATTCGCTGATATCCAAATCTTTGGGAGAATCAAACTCAATAATAACCGTCGTTTCCCGTTTCACCTGATCCACTACACTGGGCCGAGTTCGGGGCTGGATACGAATGTCCTCCTGCGGTTCTCCCCCTTCCGGTCGATCCGGATTGATCCGGGGAAGCGGATCCAATCCTTCCACAGCGGTTGCAATCGCCCCGATGTGCTCCGGTGTGGTGCCGCAGCAGCCGCCGATAACCGTCACACCCTGCTCCCGTAAAGAGAGGGCCCGTTCGGCGAAATACTCCGGCGTCGATTTATACCGGTACTCTCCATTGAATAAGCCCAGACGCCCGGCATTGGGGTATGCCGCCAACGCCACCCCTTCCGGAACACGGGTTTGTTTTAGCGCCCGTTCAATCTCCAGCGGACCGAGGCGACAATTGAGACCCACCCCGTCGGCCCCTTTTTCTTTCAACACCTGGAAGGCTTCGGACAACAGATGCCCGTCCCGGGTACGTCCCACCTCCACCAGGGCGAGATTGCACAGCAGAGGCACCTTGGTTAACGGACGGATCGTTTCCAGCGCCAATACCAGCTCTTTTAGGTCGATGAAGGTTTCCAGGATGATTCCGTCCACTCCTGCGTACAGGAGGGCGGTCGCCTGCTCCTCATACATATCGCGGTAATCCGTTTCGGAATAGTGGAGTACCCGTCCCGCCAGAATTGATCCGATGGTACCCAACACATACGCTCCGTCCCCTGCTCCTTCCCGTGCCAACGCGGCGGCTTCCCGATTGATACGGGTGGTCTTGCTCTCGATTCCGTAGCGGGAAAGCCGCTCCCGGTTCGCTCCATACGTGTTGGTTTGGATTAAAGACGCACCCGCTTCCCGGTAGCGGCGATGGACATCCGTCACCCAGTCCGGATGGGTCAGCGTCAGTTCCTCCGGGCATACCCCTACTGGAATGCCGTGTTGATACAAGTAAGTGGACATGGCTCCATCCCCTATCAACAGCCGTCGGGACAAAGCCTCTTTTAAATCCGGTCGATTGGTCACGCCTCTCCCCTCCTTTCTCTTAATCCGCATTGAAGTATCGGCCTTCGGGATGAGAGAAAACCATGGCCGACACCGAAGCTTCCGGTTCCATCATAAATCCCTCGGTAAGCCGCACCCCGATCGTCTCTTGCGGCTGCAACAGACGGAACAGCTTCGCCTGGTCTTCTAAATCAGGGCAGGCGGGATAACCAAAGGAGACCCGCACCCCTTGATAACGGGCGGAGAAACGTTCCCGCATCGTCATTTCCGCCGGATCGGGAAAGCCCCATACGTCGCGCATGACATGGTGGATCCGCTCGGCGAAGGCTTCCGCCAGCTCCAGCGCAAACGCTTGGACCATATGGGATCGCAGGTAGTCCCCACTCTCTTTCCAGGCTTCCGACAGTTCCCGCACGCCTGCTCCCGCCGTCACCGTAAGAAAGCCGACGGTATCCATTACACCGGATTCCACCGGGCGCAGGAAATCGGCCAGACAGAGATGAGGCGGTTTGCTCTGACGGGGAAAGGTAAAGCTCTCCAACACCTTTTCACCGGGATGGTCGGGATCATAAACATGGATGGTGTTCCCCTCGGATTGGGCGGGGAAAAACCGATAGAGGCCATCAGCGCGGATGCGCTCCTCCCGGACCAGTTCTTCCACCATCCGATCCATTTCCCCCTTTAGCTCTACCGTTTTCTCATCCCCTTGTTCCAGCAGGGATACGACGTTCCCTTTTACACCCAGGTGTTTGCCCAACAACATCTGCTGGTTGACGTAAGGGAGCAGATGGCTGACCGGATACTGCTTCAATACGTGCGGTCGGTAATCCGGAGGCTGATACACTGGTGCATCCCGGCTCACCGAGGAACGGGGCACCACTTGCGGTGCCGGGGCGGCCTCTTTGGCAGCCGCCGCCTCCGCCTTCCGCAGAGCCGCCTCCCGGTTTTTCCTCAGTTCTTCTACTAGCAGGGCGCGCTTCTCTTCATTCCGCAGCCGGTTGGTTAGATCCAGTCCGTTCATGGCGTCTTTGGCGTATAAAACCGGGCCGTCGTATTGGGGAGCGATCCGGTTGTCCGTAAATTTGCGTGTCAGGGCCGCCCCGCCAACCAGAATCGGTGTATCGATGTCGGCTTCCTTCATATCTTGGGCGGTTAAGACCATCTGCTGGGCCGATTTCACCAACAGACCGGACAAGCCCACCACATCGGGTCTCTCCCGGCGACAAGCATCAATCAACTGCTCCGGCGGCACCTTAATGCCCAAGTTGATCACTTCGTACCCGTTATTGGACAGAATAATTTCCACCAGATTTTTTCCGATATCGTGAACATCCCCTTTTACCGTTGCCAGGAGCACTTTTCCTTTGGTCTCCGATTGCGCTTTCTCCATATAAGGCTCCAGATGGGCGACCGATGCCTTCATCACTTCCGCGCTTTGCAACACTTCCGCCACAATCAGCTGGTTGTCATTAAACAGTCGGCCCACTTCGTCCATCCCCGTCATCAGGGGGCCATTGATGATATCCAGGGGATCGTCATATTTCTGCAATGCTTCATCCAGATCAGGAAGCAAACCATCCTTGCTTCCTTCCACCACATATCGAGTCAGCCGCTCCTCCAGCGGAAGATTGGAGACCGGTTCGGCGACCGCGCTCTTTTTCCCGCGGTAAAAACGGGTAAACTCCTGCAAAACCTCATCATAGTTGTCCGTATCGGTTTCAAACAGAAAAGTCTCGGCCAAGCGCCGCTCTTCCTCCGGGATGGACGCATACCGTTCCAACTTTTCCGTATTGACGATGGCGTAATCCAGTCCAGCCCGGGTACAGTGATACAGATAAACGGCATTCAGCACTTCCCGTCCCGCCAGCGGAAGGCCGAATGAAACATTGGAGACGCCCAAAACGATCTGGCAAGCGGGCAGCGCCTCCTTGATACGCCGGATCCCTTCGACCGTCTCCTTTGCGGATCCGATGTAAGCCTGATCCCCGGTGCCCACCGGGAAGACCAGCGGATCAAAGATAATATCCTCCGCCGGAATGCCGTAACGGTTGACCAGCAGATCAAAGGACCGGCGGGCCACGGCCAGTTTTTTATCGGCTGTGACGGCCATCCCCTCTTCATCGATGGTGCCAACCACCACCGCCGCACCATAGCGGTGAACCAGGGGAATCACTTCGGCAAAGCGCTCTTCTCCGTCTTCCAAGTTGATGGAGTTGATCACTGCTTTTCCCTGGGAATATTTCAAGGCCGTCTCGATCACATGCGGATCGGTAGAATCGATCATCAACGGAATTTTCACCTTATTGACGACGAAGGAGAGGAACCGCTCCATATCCACCTCTTCGTCCCGGTCGGGATCGGCCAGGCAGACATCGATAATCTGGGCCCCCCGCTTCACCTGTCTCCGGGCGATTTCCGACGCTTCCTCATATTGACCGTCCTGGATCAAGTCGCGGAATTTGCGGGAGCCAATGACATTGGTGCGTTCCCCCACCAGGACGGGACGGTTGTCTGCTTCCAGAAACAAGGGTTCAATTCCTGAAACGGCCGTCAACGGTTCCCGCCGCGGCATCCGAGGCTTCTTACCCTTTAACGCTTCGGCCAGGGACCGGATATGCTCCGGAGTTGTGCCGCAGCACCCCCCCGCCATATTGAGCCAGCCCTGATCGGCGAAGTCGGCCAGTTTCCGAGCCAACCCCTGCGGAGTTTCGTGATAGTGGCCGTCTTCATCGGGGAGGCCGGCGTTGGGGTAACAGCTGACACCGCAGTGAGCCATTCCGGACAAGGTACGCAGGTGATCCCGCATGAACTCCGGTCCAGTAGCGCAGTTGAGTCCCACTGAGATCGGCTTCAAATGTTGGATCGACAGATAAAAAGCTTCTACATTTTGGCCTGCCAACATCGTCCCCATCGGTTCAATCGTGCCGGAAATCAACAGGGGAAGCCGTCGGCCCGTTTTTTCAAACGCCTTCTCGATCCCGATCCCCGCCGCTTTCACATTCAGGGTATCCTGAGAGGTTTCCAGGAGCAGGGAATCCACTCCGCCGTCGATCAGACCCCGTGCTTGCTCCTCATAGGAGTCGATCAACTCCTCAAACGTAGTACCCCCGGTGACGGAGAGTGTTTTGGTGGTCGGACCCAAGGCTCCTGCCACATAGCGGGGGCCTCCTTCCTCTCCGAATCGCTGCACCGCTTCGATCGCGCAACGGGCGGCAGCCACATTGATTTCGTAAGCCTGCTCCTCTAATCCGTATTCAGCCAACACGATTCGGGTCGCGCCAAAGGTATTGGTTTCAACCATGTCGGCACCGGCTTCCAGGTATTCTTCATGAATGCGGCGAATCAGGTCCGGTCGGGTCAGATTGAGGATCTCGTTGCATCCTTCATAAGCCTCTCCGCCGAAATCCTCCGGCCCGAGATTGGCATCTTGTAAGCGAGTACCCATCGCCCCGTCCAGGATCAGGATTTTTTCTTCAAGCCGCTGCTGAATCGACGGGCGTTCTTTCGTGGTGTGCATAACATCATCCCCTTGGCAAAATAAAAAACCTTTCATCTTCTCCAAGATGAAAGGTTGGGCGAGTGCGTCCAGGTCTCTCATCTGCCAGAGAAGGTCTCTGCAGGAATTGGCACCACACCGACGCTATCAGTCGGCAGGTTGCCGGGCTTCATCGGGCCAGTCCCTCCGCCACTCTCGATAAGAGATTCATATCGATTGTCAAACCGTATTTTCGATTGCGTAATTTTTTATCACTATAGAGGAATCGGCCTATTTTGTCAATGAGAGCACCGGATTTTCCCATGAAAAACTGCATTTTTGGACATTCCGGCAGGGGAATATACTTTTGTCGCTGGCTCTGATTGCCAAATTCTGAATGGAGGAGGGTGTTTTGTGAAGAGATTATCGATTTCGCTCTTATTCCTGACACTCATTTCGGACTGGATCCAGCCTCCTTTAAAACACGGGTTCCGTCAGAACTGTCTTTGATGACCTCTTCCCTACCCTCTCCTTGCGTTACAGTCCGTTATTGACTGTTATAGTACGTGCTACTTAGAATGTGATCAAAACCATTGCAACTGTGCCGCGACTGGGATATTCCGCCATTCCGAACAGTCGTGTGCAACGGAAGAGGAGGAACGTCCATGTCGATCCGCAAAGCATTAACCATCGCCGGTTCAGACACCAGCGGCGGTGCCGGAATTCAAGCCGACTTGAAGACATTCCAGGAACGAAGCGTATATGGCATGACCGTTCTTACCACCCTCGTCACCATGGATCCGGACAACGGCTGGGCCCATGACAGTCATCCCATAAATCCGGAAGCTGTGGAAGCACAACTAAAAAGCGTGTTGGAGGGAATCGGAGTAGATGCCGCCAAAACCGGCATGCTGGGCTCTGTCGACCTGATTGAACGGGTGGCCTGGTGGATTGATCGACACGATACGGGGCCATTCGTTGTCGACCCGGTGATGATCTGCAAAGGAACCGATAAGTGGATACACCCGGAAACAGCGGACAGCTTGAAGACATTACTGGTCCCCACTGCCACTATCGTTACCCCCAATCTGTTTGAAGCCGGTGTGCTAAGCGGATTGGGTTCACTCTCCACCCTGGAGGAAATGAAAGAAGCAGCGGTTGTCATTTTCCAATTGGGCCCAGACGCCGTCCTTGTCAAAGGCGGAGGTAAACTGGGGGAAGAGACAGCCAGCGATATCCTGTATGACGGCAAACGATTTGAACTTCTGGAATCCCGGCGATTCGATACGACCCACACCCATGGCGCCGGATGTACCTACTCCGCCGCCATCACTGCCGAACTAGCCAAGGGATGGGCAGTGGAAGAGGCCGTTCGTCGTGCCAAGGTGTTCATCACCGCAGCCATCCAATACGGTTTCCCTCTGAATGACCACGTCGGCCCAGTTCACCATGGTGCCCATCGCTTATTTTCTCCGGAACCGGCTCAATCCTGAATACCGGATCAAAAAACGACTACCCGCTGATGGGGCAGTCGTTTTTTGATCTTGCAGATGGTCGCGCTCAGGACGAAATCGTACAGGTCAGAATGATATCGTACAGGTCAGAATGATATCGCCGGTTTGCACTTCATCCTTTATGTGTGTTTCCAGTTTGTTTACTTTATCCATATTGGTAATGATGATGGGGGTGATCGTGCTTTTCGCCTTCTCCTTCACCCGATCGAGGGAGAATTCAATCAACCGGTCGCCGGCTTTCACCTGGTCCCCCACTTTCACACGGGCGGAAAAGCCTTCACCTTCCATAGAAACGGTTTCCAATCCGATATGAAGCAGCCATTCCAACCCTTCCGCCGATCGGATACCGATCGCATGGTGAGTGGGAAACAACTGCACCACCTCCCCGTCCACCGGAGCGCACAAGATTCCCTCCTGCGGTTCGACGGCTACTCCATCTCCCATCATTTTTTCAGCAAAGACTGGATCCGGTACTTCTTCCAAAGCGACCACCCGCCCTTGCACAGGGGCTACTGCCACCACTTCCCTGGGACCTCGCTTCAACCATTTTTTAAACATTCCCATTCCCCCTTGCCGTTTCCTCTTCAGACTTGACCAATGGTTACATAAAAAGACCCGGTTACACGCGTCTTTCGACTGCGGGTTTACCGGGTCTTGCCTGCCAATCCAGTCACAATCCCAGATATAAAGCCAATTTCGTTCCCATTGTAGTCGGGTCCGTATGGGATGTCAAGGATCGGACAACCTTCTTCCCGTCCGTCTTTTCACGACGGCATTATCATTCAAAATTCGCTTGATCTTCACCTCTTCGTGCCTCCATCCGTTACCATCGCCACCAGTGTACCACAAAGCCGGACAATGAAAGACCATCTTTGGGAAGAAGAACCTTAACAAGATAAGTAGAACGGGACTTCGTAAAGTGACTTCAAGAGGGCTCAGCGGCTTTTTATTCTTCAACTTCTATCCTTTTTGTCATTCCTGCATTTCTATTTTTCTTCCTTTTATTTTTCCGCCTTTTCTTTTTCGATATTTTTCGTATCTTCTTTACCGGCCCCATATAGTGGGAAACTTCTACTACTCTTCCGTCTTTTATAAATAAACGAGGGATACGATGACTAAGGGTAGCGACAACTTCATAGTTAATCGTATCGAGCATTTCGGCAACTTCATCAACGGTAATCTCCGCTTTATTTTGACGGCCGTAAATGACGACTTCATCTCCTTGTTTTCCTTTACGCTCCCCCAAGCTGACCATCAGTTGGTCCATGGTCACTCTTCCCGCGATCGGTACGCGTCGTCCGCGATGAAGGACAAAACCTCGGTTGGAAAGTGCACGCGAATAACCGTCAGCATAACCGATCGGCACGGTAGCAATGACTTCCCCCAGATTGGCGATGTACGTAGCCCCATAACTAATGGTCAGGGGTTCTGTCAGCATCACTTTTACGTAAGACAAACGCGCCTTCAAACTTAATACGGGTATAAGGGTAACAAGATCAAGCTGTTTGATATGTTCGGAAGGATATAACCCATATATGCCGATCCCGATCCGAACCATATCGGCACTAAATTCAGGAAACGCAATGGCAGCAGCCGTGTTGCTCATATGCACGGTAGGAAGTTGAAAGCCTTCTTGCTCCAAAAAGCGAAGCAAACGGATAAACAGGTTGTGCTGCAATCGGGTCAAAGCGGTGTCGGGTTCATCCGCTGTTGAAAAATGCGTAAATATCCCTTTCCATATCAGGGACCTGCTGGTTGTCAGCGCTTCAACGATCGCTAAAAGTTCATCTTGCAACCGAACCCCTAAACGCCCCATACCGGTGTCCACATTAATATGAATGCCCAGAAGCTTGGACGATCCTGCTTTCTCCAATATCTTTTGGGCTTCTTTGACCCACTCAACCTGAAATGCGGATAATTGCACATTCCAAACAGCTGCTTCTTTCACACATTTGAGGGGGGTAAATCCAAGGACAAGGATCGGCGCTGTGATTCCCGCCTTTCGTAAAACGATCGCTTCCTCCAGTATGGCGACAGCCAGGGCACTCGCCCCTGCTTTCAGCGCATGGCGTGCCACTCCGACGGACCCATGACCATAGGCGTTTGCTTTTACGACAGCCATTATTTTCGTTTTTTTAGGAATATGACGTCGAATCGCTCGCAGGTTTTTCTCAAGTGCATTCAGATTTACCTCGATCCAGGTTTCTCGGCAAAACTTATTCACCCATTTCATCCACGCTCCTGCCTTTCTCGTGAACCAACATCCTTCAGGCTGGTGTTTTCATCCATTTATACTCCACCCCTACTCAGGGCATGCCAAAGAAGCTCTCCATGAAAACGGTTTGCCTAAAAATCACCAACAAAAAAACCCTTGGTTCTTCAAGGGTTCGGTTGGTGGAGCCAAGGGAATTTGAACCCCTGACCTCTACACTGCCAGTGTAGCGCTCTCCCAGCTGAGCTATGGCCCCATGGAATATCAAAGCTTAACCTTCATTTGAACACTGTACAAGTGTATCCTAAGAATTTGACCGTACAGTTCTCACTAAGTAGTTGTCAAGCTCACAAAGCCAACAAACTACAAGTCATCTAGGAAAGGACCATGCTCATACTAAGCTCATATTTTGCAACGAAACGGAGTACTACCCACCTCAACAAAGAAAATTTACGTCTGAGAGTTTATCTCAAGCAAAAAAAAGCCAATTATTTTTATGAGTTCACCCTCATGAAGCCACCTTTACTTATTTAAAAATTTCTCAGCCTTGTTCAAGCGCTCTTTGAATTTATCTAGTTTTGGTGAGACATCACTTCTAGGTGATGTTTTTTCTATTTTACTAAAAATTTCAATACCCTTTTTTAGTACCCTTATCTCTTCCTCATACTCCTCCCTCTTACGATAAATTATCGCTAATCGATCATATGGTCCGTTACCTTCAAATCCTTCTTTGATATTCAGCTCATAAAGCTCAATAGCATTATCAATAAAACCATCTTTTTCAAGTTCTTTTCCAAGGAGGTTCCTGTCTACTTGGTCAATAGGTATTTCAATATTCTTGTATGGCTTTTCTTGAGTCGCTTTGGTCTTATTTCTTTTTGTCCAAACATCCATTCTGATACCAATGTTCTTACTCTGAGTTGGATAATACATCACTTTGACTGTAGCTTTTAGTTCGTCAAACTTTACTAGCTTTTTAGCTTCTTCTCTTGGTACATAACCAAGCATTATTGTGAGCTTTTCATCTTTGTATGTACAATGTCCATAAACTCGAATTGCATTCTTATCATATGGATTATCTGGTTGTTTTCTTAGCTCAAGCTTACGATTTTCCCCTAAGATAAACTTCTTAGCACCTACATCTCTATTTTCTTTTGTCATTCCCACAATGGGAAGAAACTCAGCAACTTTTCTCGGGCACCCCTTTGGTTGATGTTGGTTAATCCTTAGTACATTTTCATCATCTTTTTCCAGTCTGAAAACATTATCAAAACCTCTTTTAGTAGGCTCTGAAATTATTGGAGAGCTAAATGGGATGGATTCAGAAGGGGAACTAGTTGAAGCTTGAATATCTGTTTTGGTTGTATCCACTTCTAGAGATGAATGCTTTTCAGTTTGAGTTTTTGTACTGAATAATGTTTCTTTGATAAACTTGAACATATTAATACCTCCTTTTAAGGGAGTGTTATATTTTCGCTGTTCTCTTGAAGCCATCTTTCTCTCATTGCTATGTCCCCTGAGTAAGTCTGGATTATCTTAATTATTATACAGCTAAACGGTGTACTATGAAAGAGCGAGTGCAGAGACTGCCGAAGGGAATATACTTGAGATTGACTGTTGATGTCCACGACATAAGGAAAATGGGAGAATTCTCGCTTTCATTCTATTTTTATTTTTAAGACTAATATGAGGAACAATTGTTCACAGAAAGCAAGACCACAATAGATGTAGCTAAACCACTCCTTATTCCCGTTAGCCAAGCCCGACCGGTTGTGGAATCATCCCATCCCGGCCCAAACACCTGATCTGACTTATGACGACAACTCGATTCGGATGATTGGGAAACTGGTGAACTCCAGAATCCCCTACCCATGAATAACCCATTCCAAAAAGCCGGTACGTTCACCCCCTATTTGAACGTACCGGCTTTTTTCATCGATTGTTGCACGAACCGCATCACCGGGACCCGGTTACCGATCCAAGCCCAATCCTTCGACGATGGCATTGGTCAACGCTTTGTTCCGGTCCCGCTGGAGACTCCATAGCATCATGCCCCCATAGCGATTGTCCGACATGTATTGAGCTACTTCCCGGGTTTTTTGCGGTGTCCACTCATGTCCGCCCCAATCTTCGGGAGGAACCATGGCACCCATGGCCACCGGGCCCTTGTAATAATGTTTGAAAGCATCAGCCGCCCGCTTCGGGTCGAAATCCTTCCCGCTGTTGTAACCCATGGGATTGATTAGATCGATTTTATCTCCCCTCTGTTTCATCGGATTAATCAGAGACCCGGAGGATTCAAATGTAAAGTCATCCACCCATTCCCCTTCCCCAAAAGCTCCCACTCCCCACGGGGTTACAGCTAATAGATATTGTTCCTGCGGAAACGTATCCCGGACACGGTCAATCAAGGAAATATACTCTTGATCCGACCGGCAGGAAACCGTGCCGTTCGTTTGCGTACATTCAAAACCTGTCGACGGTTCATAATCTAAGTCGATCCCGTCCAGGTCAAAATCATCCACAAAACGCTTCATATCCGAATAATTAATATTTTCCCAATTGGTGTAATTTAATCCACCCACGGATGCGATGACTTTTGTTTCAGGGTTTCGTTGCTTCAACAATTGGATCGCTTCCGCCAGGGTTTTTCCATCATAAGAGAACTGCAACCCGGTTCCCCCAAGATCGTGATTCCCGCGGTATTGGATATCCGGCTTGACAAACGCAAGCATGACAACATTGTGACTGGAAGGTAAATTGGCCAAAGGTGCTTCCTCCGGATCGCTCACCACCGGCTCGGACCATGATTCATAATAACCTACGAACAGGTTTTCTCCATCATATTGGGAACCTACCGTCTCTCCCCTATCCAGAGGATCGGCCTGAACCGGTACAGCAACCAACACCAACAACAAACAGACTAATAAAGAAATTTTTTTCAACATCATTCCTCCTTTTAAAAATAAAAAAAGCCGATTGGAACCATATACTTTCACAAAGTATAACGAAATATATGGATAATTGGTTGCGATTCTAATCATTTTTAAAATAATTTTATAAATAGATAAAGAGCAACAAAAATTCGCTGGAATTCCTCAATCCAAAGCCGTCAAGCAAAAAACCTTTGGTGTCCCAAAGGTTTTTTCTGCATCCTATCTACTTAAGCCTCACCAACATCAGTCACCAGTCAATCGATGGCAAGTGGATTACCGCCCACCGTTCACCTTAGACACCTGGGATTCCAGGTCCATTGGCTCGTCCTGCCGGTCATCAATCGTAATCTGGGTTACCACCCTTTGAATTCCGTTTTGCAGGGACGCACGATGGATATCGGAGGCCGCCGACATCAGGCTGTCAAGATCTCCTTCGACAACAGTGGCCGTCGGGGTGATCTGAAAAGAAAGTCCTTTCTCTTCGACAACACGACAAGCCTCTTTTACTGTCTCGCTGAAACTGGGCGTGTGCCCACCTACTGGAACGATACTGATTTCCATCAGGGGCATGGGATTCACCTCGATTTCGGGAATAAATTTCCTTTGTGTAGTTGTACCCAAAATGGCGGATACAAAAACGAACGATCCTTTTAATCGGATATTTTTCCCACGAATATCGTTGGATGAATACCGCAAAAGTAGTAAGTGAATACAAAAAAAGGAGGAAATAAATGATGCACCAACACATTCAAAATCAACTGCAACAACTTCGTTCCATGTCTGAACAACTGGCACAATTGGAACAAGCCAACGTGCAGAAACTTCATCAAATGTCTCAAATGTGCTCCCAAATCAGTCAGGAAGTGAACCGTGTATCTCAAACATATCAACAACAAACACAACCATTTCAAACGGGTGTTCAGCAACAGCCTTTCCAATCCCCGACCCAACAGATGGGGGCACCGCTTGGAGGCACCACGGAATGGGTTCAACGACACGCTCAAACGGGTTACAATCCTGTATCGGCCCAATCGGTTATTCACCAAGGGACACCGCAGCAACCGTTTCAATCCCAACCGAACCGGCCCATTCAATAAGGGAAACCCGGAGGAACACTTCCATCGAATCATCACAAAAAAGAGCCCGCAACCTCTGATGGGGAGCGGGTTTTTGATTGATTGAACAACACCATTCCATTAGGAATTGGGACAATCACGAACAATCCGGCTTAAATGGGTTATAAGAATACGGAAACGTTAATTTCTCTCTTCTTCTCCCTTTCCCGGTTCGCCTTCCTTGATCGCCAGATGTTCCCTCATCGCGTCTGCCACAAACTCCACATCCGTTCCTACAACCACCTGCAGATGGGAGGCACCGGTACGGATCACACCCCTTGCCCCGTGCTTTTTTAAAGCCGCTTCATCCACCTCGGATAAATGTTGGAGGTGTAAACGGAGGCGGGTGGCACAATGGTCCACGGAAACAACGTTTTCCCGCCCCCCCAAATCTTCCAGGAAAAGAACAGCACGCCGATCTTCTGCTTGGTCGCTCGGTTCGGAGACGGGAACATCCGCCTCTTCGTCATCCCGTCCGGGTGTCTTTAAATCCAAGGCCCGGATCAATCCATAGAAGACGAGAAAATAAACGACACCGTAGACCAAGCCGATCCCCAAAAGCAGCCATGGCCTTTGAGATAAACCTAGATTGAGGAAAAAGTCGATGGCACCCGCTGAAAAACCGAACCCGTGGTGAATATCCAACAGATAGGTTACCACGAAGGAACTGGCGGTCAGCAGCGCGTGGATTCCATACAGGAGCGGCGAGAGGAACATAAAAGCAAACTCAATCGGTTCCGTAATCCCCGTCAGGAACGAAGTAAAGGCAAAACTGAACAGGAGTCCGGCCACCGCTTTTCTCCGTTCCTTTCGCGCTGCTAATATCATGGCGAGAGCGGCGCCGGGCAACCCGAACATCATGATGGGAAAAAACCCGGCCATGAATATGCCGGCAGAAGGATCACCGGCGAAAAATCGGTTCAAATCCCCTTCTGCACCGTTAAAGCTGCCGAAAACAAACCAAACGAGGCTGTTTATGACGTGATGTAAACCTACGGGGATGAGCAGACGGTTTAAGAATCCGTATACCCCTACCCCCAAAGCACCAGCATTGATGATCCATTCACCCAGAGCGTTGATCGCATCCTGAATCGGCGGCCAAACCAAGCCAAAGATGCCGCCCAGGATCACCATGACAGTGGCGGTCACGATTGGGACAAACCGTCTTCCTCCGAAAAAAGCAAGCCAGTCAGGCAACTGAATGGTATGAAAGCGATTATAGAGCGTACCGGCGATAATCCCGGTCACAATCCCTCCTAACACCCCCATATTGATTCCCTCGTCAATCGCCGCCGTCGAATGGCTCAACACCAGGTAGCCGACGACGCCGGCGAGAGCGGCTGTTCCGCTCCCGTCCCTGGAGAAACCGATGGCCAAGCCGATTGCAAAGATCAAGGGCAGGTTTTTAAAAATGCCATCTCCAGCACTGGCGATAAAAGCAATTCCCAACAGATCATCCTGTCCCAGACGCAACAGCAGAGCCGCCACAGGTAACACCGCGATTGGCAACATCAGAGACTTGCCAATTCTCTGAAAGAAATGAAGCATTTGTCTCACTCCTTTGTCTTAAAAGATGAGTCGTTACTTACTTTTTCTGGCCATATGTTCATACAGCATGATTTCCTACATACTAGCACTTAAAAGTATAGTCGTCTATACAACTAGTCCAAATAGTGTCCATACAAAAAAGGAACCACATCAGCGTCTCATCTTTCCTGCTCATCTGATTCTATTTAATACTATTTATATAAATATAAGTAAAATTCTTATTCGGCACTACCCTCTTAACAAACAAAATAAAAACACGGTATTCAGGGAACCGATTTCTCCTTCACACGTAATGATAGAGTACCCTATCACTGTAAGAAGGAGCCTCACATCAAATGGATCACTTTTATGTCGGTTGGGGAACGCTTGCCCTGATCAACGCCGGCCTTGCCCAAGGGAAAAACCGGAGTGGGCGAAACTGGTTTTTGCTCTCGT
This sequence comes from Desmospora profundinema, assembly GCF_031454155.1. Classification (GTDB taxonomy): domain Bacteria; phylum Bacillota; class Bacilli; order Thermoactinomycetales; family DSM-45169; genus Desmospora; species Desmospora profundinema. The sequence goes on along the minus strand of NZ_JAVDQG010000003.1, from coordinate 407,838 downwards.
TGTTTATGGGACCGATTGCCACCCTGTTTATCGTCGTTTGGGATAAAAAATGAAGTGTCCGATGCAGTACCCCGACAATCATAAAGAAAAGGAATCCCAACCTTGATTACAAAGGAGGATTCCTTCTTTTTATATTAACAGGGACTTGGATGTTGCCCCGTGAAATCCTATCCCACTCCTCATTCCCGGCCATCCACAGTCAGAAATCGCCTCATCCACGTTCAGTTATCATCCTTCAAAAAGGTTTCTGCTTGTTTTGCTGCATCTTCTTCCGATTGAAAATCAAACAAACCGTGCATCTCGTGGACCACCTTCCATATCTCATCCCTGGAATACCCCAAATTTTTCAACGCCAATGTGGCATAGCCGATTATATGATTATGGTTCATTCGTGCTCACTTCCTTCTGGAGGGATTTTTCAGATCGAACGAATGAATGCCCAGTCATGACCATGAGTGCCTTCCGCGACTATTTCTATTGTAGAGTGAAACAAAGACTTTCGATTTATTCGAGGACCGGCAAAATAGACGATCCGATCTTCTTCTGTTTTTATGGATCATAAAGAAAACCTCCCGAAGGGATAGTAAAAAATGACGTCAATGGCCGGGGAGAAGATGAGATGATCATTGCAGAAGTGGATACGTTTCCTCTGTTTCACCGATTGCAAGAACCTTATGGGGACGCCAACGGATATAAAAAGTACCGGACCGTGTTCCTATTCCGGATCCGGACCCGTTCAGGGCTGGAAGGATGGGGAGAGTGTACAGGCTGGCTGCCGGCAGTGGAAAAGGAGTTTCGTGGACGAATCATCCCTTTTCTAGTTGGTAAACCCGTCACCAACCGTTCACAACTGGTCGCGAACATCAAAAAGTGGAACCCGCAGGCGGCAGCGGGGATCAGCATGGCCTTGACTGAAATCCTGGCCCATCATGCACAGGTATCCGTCTGTGATTTGTGGGGGGGAGCCAGGAGACCATCCGTTCCCGTGTACGCCTCCTTCCAATCCTATACGGACCGGCCCGATTGGATCCGACGATCCCTTACCATGGTGGAACAGGCGGTATCACAGGGATTTCAGCAGGTGAAAATCAAAGTGGGCGGCCGCCCCTGGAAAGAGGATCACCACCATGTGACCTCCTTGCTCAAGGGTTTGGATGGAACTGAAGTGGAGGTGGCGGTTGATGCCAACCAAAGTTATGATGTGGCGACGGCCCTCCGCTGGAACCGGATATTCATGAGATGGGACCAGTGGCTGTGGTTTGAGGAACCCCTCCCCCTGGATCAAATCCGGGATTATCAGCTGCTGCGCACCCGCTGCACCATCCCGATCGCCGGCGGGGAAAACCTACAGGAGCCCCGCCGATTTTTACCCGCACTCAGGGAAGGAGCCTTCGATATTCTTCAACCGGATGTTCTCCACGTCGGGGGAGTGGATGCCATGCGCGACACCTTGCAAATGATACGCTGCCACGGTTTGCAAGCTTCTCCCCACACCTATGACGGAATCCTCTCCCGCTGGTACTCCCTGTTGCTGCAGGGGTGCCTGTCACCCTGGAGCAAGATGAAAAACGAATCGATTGAAGCGATTGAGTGGGATGCGATGGAAAACCCCTTTTCCTCCCTGCTCTCGATCCAACCCGTCGCCGGAGCCGTCCCACTTCCCCGGGGCCCGGGGATCGGGGCGGAATGGGACTTGGAAAAAGTGGAGAGATACCGGTGGGATGGATCCGCTTATTCGTGAAAAAACGATTCATTTCAACCATTGGACAAATAAAGACAGGATCCCCGCTGCGATCAACGGACCCACCGGCACACCGCGGAAGAGAGCCACACCGACAATGGTGCCGATCAACAATCCGGTTACAATAGTGGGCTGAGCCGTCAACAGCCCAACCCCCCTCCCCCCCAGATAAGCTACAAAAATACCGACGGCCACTGCAATCAGTCCAGATACGCTTTTCATGGTATCCACCAGGTAAGACCACGGGATTTTCCCCAAAGCGATGGGAGAAAGGACACCCATGGTTAAAATGATCACCCCGATTTTGAGTCCATACTGATCCGTCCATACCAGCGGCTGATCACTCGGCCACATACGGAGGGCCAACAATCCAAGACCTGCAATCCAGACCGTTGCATTCTTGGACAGGATGCCTAAGCCCACAATGACTAACAGCATGAAAAATACATCCATCATCGCTCACTCTTTTCTGCGAAAAATCAAATGGCTCCCCTGTGTTTGCATCAGGGGATGATGAGCTCTTATTGTAATACACGATAGTCCCCCCTTTCATCCGTCGAACCAAAATGGAGTAACCGATCCCGTTTCGGACCAATGCCCTTCTCCTCTATTCTTCACCATTCGTTAAAAAAGAGCAGGAATGATTCTGCTCTTTTTTAACGTACGGATCACTCTTGCCCGTTCCACCATCCAATCGTCTATAAATAATACCAATGAATTATAACTTTCGTTCGTTTAGTTTATTTTATAAGAACTCCGATTCCAACTCAGCAAAGAAAGTCAGGTTTTATGCTGACCAGCCGTAACGTCATCCAATAAAGGTGACACTAAACTCACAAAAAGGTAAGGTTTTTGCAAGAAAAATATATGGAAAAAGAGCGGAGATTGTTATATTTTATTAGTTGTTTACTAGGAAGGAGTTGATTTCCTGAATATCAGACTGAAAATTTGGTACAGTCACAATCCAAACACGGCTGATCCTTTCCCCCGCAATGGAGTCATCACCCCATAAGGACTCGACCGCAGGGAATGTTCGCATCAAATGGAACGGTTACACCATTCATTCGATTCAAATGCATACCAAAATGAGTAGGTGGAGGTTGTGGTGAAATGAGAAAGTTTGTCGCTCTAATCACCGGTCTGGCACTTGTCTTTTCCAGCTTAGGGGTAATGATCCCGCTTGAAGCTCACGCCAAGCCCCCCGGTGAAATACAAGAGAAAAAGATTTCACCTGAAATTTCGGCCACAAAGGGAAAGCATGTATCGGTAATCGTGGAGATGAAGACAGCTCCAGTCGCCGTCTTCGATGACAAATCAGTCACCGTTAAAAACGAGCACCGGGATGGCATTGAAAAAAAGCAGAAAGAACTCGCTGATGAAATAAAAAAAATTTCCCCTGATATACAAGTCGGGGAAGCTTACGACACCGTTTTTTCCGGAATGGAAGTAACTGTTGACGGAGCCGATTTAAAAAAGCTGGCCGATTTGCCGGATGTAAAACACATCTATCCCGTCCGTACCTATCAGACCACTATGAAGGGAAGCGCCCCGCTCATCGGTGCCCCCGATGCATGGAAAGAGAAGGATTCCCGCGGACAATCCGTAACCGGTAAGGGAATGAAAGTGGCTGTCATCGATACCGGAGTGGATGCCACCCACCCGGACCTCAAAAAAAATGTGATCGGCGGCTATGATTTTGTGGATAAAGATGAGACTCCCCAAGACGGAGACGGCCACGGCACCCATGTGGCGGGGACCATCGCCGCCAATGGCAAGATCAAAGGAGTAGCACCCGAAGCCTCCATCCTCGCCTATCGGGTTTTGGATGACAACGGAATGGGCGATACCGCAGATATCCTCGCCGCAGTGGATCAAGCCGTCAAAGACGGGGCCGACGTGATGAACCTCTCTTTGGGTATGGATGTGAACGTTCCCGATGAACCTCTTTCCTGGGCGTTGGAGCGGGCGGTGAAAAATGGCGTGGTCGCGGTGGTGGCCAACGGAAACGCTGGCCCCCGCCGCTGGACGGCCGGCTCTCCCGCCGCTTCGTCCCATGTCATTTCCGTCGGTGCCTCCACCAAAAAAGACCCGGTACCGGTCGTGCAAGCCGTCGGCGACAGCAAAAAGGTGGAACTAAACGAAATCTCTTTTTCACCGGAGATCCCGCTGAAAGGGACTTATCCCATCGTTGACGCGGGGACGGGAAAAACCGGTGAGCTGAAAAATGCCAAAGGTAAAGTAGCACTGGTTAAGCGAACCGGAAACGATGTCAACAGATTGGCAAAAAGAGCGAAAAAAGCGGGAGCCGCCGCGGTGATGGTCTATAACGACAAAGGCGGGGACTGGTTCGCCGACATCCTCATGCCGGGTATGGACCATGAGGGAAAGTTAGATAACAGCATGTTTGCTCCGATTGGAACCCTTTCAAACAAACACGGGCTCCATCTAAAAAAGCAAATGGAGACAGGAAAGACCCACGTGCGTTTTCGTTCCGTCAAACGAGAGAAAATGACCGACTTCAGCTCCCGCGGACCGGCTGCAGGCAACTGGGAAATCAAACCGGATATCGTCGCACCGGGTCACAACATTGTCAGCACCGTTCCCAAAAAAGCTCATAAAAGTGGTTACGATTCCATGAGCGGTACCAGCATGGCCGCTCCCCATGTGGCGGGAGCCGCTGCACTCGTGTTACAAAAAAACCCCGAGTGGACCCCGCAAGAGGTGAAAGCGGCCCTCTCCAATACGGCGGTCACATTGATCGACACGGAACAAAAACCTTACCCGAAAGCGCTCCAAGGGGCTGGTCGAATCGACCTGATGAAAGCCTTGCACACCAAAAATCTGGCTTTGCCCAGCAGCCTGTCATTCGGCCTGCTAAAGCCGGACACCGGTGTACAGCAGTCGGAAAAAAGCTTACAGGTAAAAAATCTGGACAGCCGGAAAAAAACCTATCGCACGCGATTGACCCTGGACAAAAGAAACAAAGGATTTACGGTTGATGTACCGACTGCTGTCACAATACAACCCCACGAGACTGCCTCAATTCCGGTCACCTTAAACATCGATACCCGACTTTCGCGTGGGGAATATACCGGTACACTCTATTTAAAGGATGGTTCCGATGAGATCAAGGTTCCTTTCCAGGTATTGATCGACCCCAAGGGATACCCTTTGATCAATAATCTGAGTACCTCCGAATTTTATATCTCTCCCAACGGAGATGGCCGCTTGGATACCATCGTCTTGTCCTACTACTTGCCTGTCTCGCCGGACGAATTAACGATTACGCTGCACCGGGACATCGAAAAGAAAGCGACACATACCATCTACCGTGCGAAACAGCCTGAGGAAGGAGCAGTGGACTGGGTATGGGACGGTAAAGATATCCGCGGGAACACCGTGAAGGATGGAGAGTACTCTATCCAAGCCACCGCCAAGTTCCTTGGGAGAAAGGGAGAAGATATCAGCTTTGTCATCGTGGACAGCACCCCTCCTAAAATCCAGGTGGACAAGCCCGCCGGACAACCCCGTTTGAGCGGCAAGGTGAAAGAGGCAAACCTGGAACGTATGCATTGGCGGATCGAGGGAGAAACGGGCTGGAAACGAATCCGCTTTGAACACGAAAAGGACGATACTTGGAAATTCCGTAAGCTCTTTAAAAAGGACGAGCTGAAAAAAGGGAAGAATCAAGTCACCATCCGTGCCATCGATGCGGCAGGTAACATCTCCACAAAAAAAGTGACCGTAACCATTCCCTGAGGGTTGGTGGCAGGTCAGACAACGTGAAGTTTTAAACAAAAACAGGCCGATGTGAACAAACATCGGCCTGTTTTATTAACCCCGATCCCGTAAGCTTCGGGAATAAAAGGGTAGGAATTGATGAAATCATTGAAACAAACGTTTTATCCCATTCGTTATTCTTGCTGCGGAAAAATTATTTTATTTGTTATAAGGAGGAACAGTTCTTGAAAAAAGTAAAAATCCTGTTAATGACTCTCTTGCCGATTGCTTTAATCGCATCTTCCTTCGTTTATTTCCACTCATCAGCCGAACAATCGGCAGAAAAGGCCAAAGATTCGGAAGATCAAACGGCTATTCCGGCTGACGATTCCCCCACTGAACCGGACCCGCACCTCACTCCTGAAACCAGCTCGACGGAAGAACAACAATACCACATGGTGGACAACCAAGGGAACCGTGTTGAGATCAGTGACCCTACTCCCTTGGGAAAGCCGTCCCAAGCGGAGCAAAAAAAGAAAGAACCTGTAAAGGTAGACCGTGAAACAACAGCCGACGTCTATGATGAAAAAGGAAAAAAAATCGGGGAGCAGACAATTTCACAAGACTTCATTGAAGGAAAAAGCGAATCATCGGGAGCAGAACAGGCTCCTCAAGCGCAACAAGCTCCCCAGGCCCAAACCGCTCCTGAAGCGGGGAACGCTCCAGAATCCCAAAGTGCACCCGGTGCAAAACGGGTGATGACGGTACTGATAGCCGCCGATGAAGAATATAGAGCCGCCAACCCCGATTGGATGCAGTTAACGGCAGCGATCATGGAAACGACCAATAAGCCTTTTATGCGCGATCATCAAATCGATTTTCAAATACAAGCTTATGCTGAATGGAAATCTGACGGTGCGGGAAATCATCAACTTCTCGAAGACTTGGACCGAGATTGGAATAAGGGAATCTATGATTTCGTCGTCGGTTTTACGAAAGATCGGAACTTTACCGCCGGCGGAATGGCGTATGTATACCCATCCCCCCCAACGGGCAGTGCTGTCAGCGTAAACTTGGATCAAGGCAGCACATTGACGCCCTATGCGGTCCAGCATGAACTCTCGCATAATCTCGGGTTGCACCATGATGCACAAGGAAGCGGCAAGAAGTGCGTCATGAATTATGACTCCATGTATCAGACCGATAGTTGGGATCCGGAGCATCATCAACAGATCGCACAGAGTAAACAGGGTTACGGCCGTACTGTAAACGAACAGCCGGACACGCCGGAAAATGATGAAGAAAATTCCGGTGAAGATGAACATACGGATGAGGATGAAAATACACACGAAAATGAAGACACCCCGGACGAAAATACCCATGAGGAAAACCCTGAGGATACCAATGAAGACCATCATGACGAGAACACCAATGGTGACAATGATGAAAATACCCCTGATGACGGCAGGAATTTAGAAGGTCTTTCCGACTATGAAAAGAAAGTGGTAGAGCTGATCAATCAGGAGCGTCAAAAACATAATCTAAAGCCGCTGGAAGTGGATCCGGAACTATCAAAAGTAGCCCGCATCAAATCGGAAGATATGAAAGAAAAGGATTATTTCTCTCACCACTCTCCCACTTATGGCTCCCCTTCGGATATGTTGAAGAGCTTCAATATTTCATTCCGTTACGGGGGCGAAAACCTCGCTTCTTTCTATGCCACACCAGAAGATGTCGTCGATGCCTGGATGTACAGTCCCAATCACCGTTGTAATATCTTAAGCCCTCACTACACACATATGGGAATTGGACATGTGACGGGCGGGCATTTCGCTGTCTACTGGACCAATCTGTTTATCGCCAAATAACCGTCATGAGAACCCAATATTAACAAATGAAACCGGGTGAGGATTTACAACCACCCGGTTTTTTTAGAAACGCTTTTGGCCGCATCCTTCCTCTTCCTCAACCATCTGACAACGGGATCCCCTCTCCAATCGGACATAATCGTAGCTTCTCAGAATTCTCTAAGAGGCTCTCGTTCTTCTTACTGTTGAACAGTGTGGGAAAACCGCTTCCCTTTCGTAGATCCCTCTGTCCAGTGCCATCCGATACCGCTTTTGCCGGAACAGGAACCACAACGGTAAACCTTAAAGCGACACACATGAAACAACCCCTTTCGACGAAAGTGATTGATTCATAAAATCCGCCTTTCTTCTCATTCACAGCAGATTATAGAAAAAATCCCTTCCCCACCTCATAAGTATAAATGTCTATTTTTTTAAAATGCATCATTGAATTAAACACGGATAAAACGGATATTATTTTCCGGAGAAAGCGCTCTTCGGTTCCCTTTAACCGTAACACCCCATCTATAAAAGGAAGTTACCGCATAATCATACTCGTTGGAACATCCCCTGCAACAAACGTATTCTTATGAAATACTATTTTTTTTTAAATCAATTGCAACAATTTCACCCGCTCTGGTACGATAGTGAGAGACCTCTAAGGAGCCGCAACATCCCATGTCATTTGACCGGAACCCCAACGCGCTCACTCGAAAAGAAAAATACCGGTGGGTGAAATACGGGGGGTACCACCCCATCGTATGGTTTTTAATTATGGGCACTGCCATCACCCGCACCGCTTCGTTCATGAGTCTCCCTTTTTTAGCCATTTATCTTTCCAAATTTCTGAACCTCGACCCTCTATTAGTGGGAATCACGCTCGGAATGAGCGGCTTGACTGGTTCAATGGGCGGCTTTATCGGTGGGTATCTGTCCGACCGTTGGGGTCGTCAACGAATTATGTTGTTCTCTTTTTTCGTCTGGACAGGGGTTTTTTTCGGCTTTCTATTTGCCGATTCTTTTTGGAGCTTCCTGATTTTAAACAGTCTAAACGGGCTTTGCCGGGCTTTTTTTGAACCCTCTTCCCAAGCATTGATGGCGGATGTCTCCACCCCTAAACAACGTTTAAAGATATTTAGTTATCGGTACATTGCCATTAATATCGGGATGGTCACCGGTCCTATGTTGGGATCTCTCCTTTTTGGCACGCTCGGATTAGCCATCTTTTTATACACGGGAATGATCTATGCCGTCTATTTTCTTTTGTTATGCATCTTTTTATTTCTCCACCATCACGATCTTCGAAAAGCCCAAGAGTCGGATCCGAACCATACCCGCTTCCGTGAATGTTGGAGAACCATCCGACAGGACCAGGCACTGCGCTATTTTGTTTTGGCGGGCGTTTTGTTTTTTATGGTATATTCCCAAATTGAATCCTCCTTGCCGTTATACTTGGCTACACAATCGGGTACCATGGATCATCTTTTCCCCATCCTTTTGTCCATCAACGCAGCAATGGTCATCCTCCTGCAAGCCTTTATCACCCGATGGGTGGAGAATAAACATATACTGACCAGCTTGATCATCGGTACCCTTTTGTCTGCTGGAGGACTTCTCTCATTCGCACTCGGAAATCAGGATGCCGCATTTATCACCGGGGTGGTGTTGATCACGTTTGGAGAGATTCTCATCTTCCCCATATCCAGTCTCTTCATCGATCGCATCGCCAAAGACGGCATGCGTGGCACCTACTATGGGGCTAATAATCTGGGGCAGTTGGGACTTTTTTTGGGGCCGATATTGGGAGGCTTGTTGCTTCACTATTTTGGAGGAGAGACCCTTTGGTGGATGATGGCCTTTCTTACCATGCACCTCATCCTCTTCCATGCGATGGGGTATCGGGCATTCAGCAAAAAACAGGGAGTGACGATCCTGGACATCGTCCGCAGGGTGCTCATCGACTTGCGGTTGATTACTCCGATCAAGACCATTATGAAGAGCGTCCCTCTTCTCTCCCTCACTTTTCTATGTCTCTTGCTGCCCTATTCTCTGTTTGAACAGGGAATCGAAGGACCTCCCCGTTCTCAGACGGTTGAAGTAACCATTCCGGAACATGCCACTGTCGGAGATGTTGGCCGTGAATTGGAAATTCAAAAAATCATTCAAAACCATCGGTTCTTCCCTCTGTATGCCGAAGGATATTCTCTTTTCCACTCTTTCAGCATCCAACCCGGAACCTACCGGATTGAGCCGGATATGGATCTCCAAGAAGTGATGGCCGTCCTGTCCCGGGGCACCTTTCAAGTGGATATTCCGGATGGAGCCACTGTTGAGAAAATCGCGGAATTATTGGAAGACCACGGCATCTCCAAACAGGAGGTCTATGAAGCGGCAAACCAAACGGACTATCATTTTTCCTTTTTGCGAGATATCCCTACGAATCCGCGTCCGTATCGGCTTGAAGGGTATATGGTTCCGGGATCTTACGAATTCAACCGAGGCGTGGAGGCGGAAGAAATCATCCAGGTGATACTGGAGCGGTTTGAGGCACTGATGACACAGGAAGTCAGGACCCGGCTGCGTCAAGGAAACCTCTCGATGGATCAATGGGTTACAGTCGCGTCCATCCTCGAGTTACAAGCATCCGATCAGAACCCAAAGCCATCCCAAGCACGGGAAATTTACGACCGGCTCAATCGGGGAGGAATCATTGAGCTCCCCCCTCTCCCCTCTCCTTATTCAAATTTAAATTACTCTCAAACAGAGGGCCTTCCTCCCGGACCCCTCAATAATCCGGGAACCGAATCCCTCAATGCCGCTTTATATCCCAAAAATCATACAGCAGGCCAAGAGAAGGGAAATGACTAAGTCGCCGGTAATGACAAGAATGAACCCGTCACTCCATCGAAAGAGCGGGTTCATTCTTTTTCAACCGGGTCTAATAGGCTCTGGCAAACCAGACCGTATGTTGAGCTTTTTGGCCGCACGTCATGCACGTCTGCTTGTAGACCGGCGGATCAAACGGTATATTGCGGGAGGTGAACTTGGTCTCTTCCTTTATTTTCAACTCACAGGAGCCGTCACCGCACCAGCCCGCCAACACCCACCCCGCAACCCCCTTATCTTTCTCCACATCAGCGAGGTGCGCCTTTAAATCTTCCAGGGTGTCGATGTGTAGATGAGAGTGATCGTTTCGGAAGCGCAGGGCCGCTTCAAACATGTTTTGTTGAATTTCTTCCAATAGATCCCGTACGGTCTGAACCACTCCATCGAAAGAGACTGCCACTTTCTTTCCGGTATCCCGACGAACCAAAATCACTTGGTTGTTGTCTACGTCTCGGGGACCGATTTCCAAGCGGACGGGAACACCGCGCATCTCCCATTCGTTATACTTCCAGCCAGGAGTCTCTTCCCGCAAGTCAGCCTTCACCCGGATCCCAGCCGTTTGAAACGCGTCATAAAGCGGATCAAAGCGTTCCATCACCTTTTCTCTCATCTTGGCCGGTCCCACCGGAATCATTACCATCTGAACTGGGGACATGCGGGGCGGCAATGCCAAACCGCGATCATCACCATGAACCATGATCATGGAACCGATCAGGCGAGTGGAAGTCCCCCACGATGTGGTATGCACATATTTTCGCTGATTGTCTCTGTCAAGAAACTGGATGTCAAACCCTTTCGCGAAGTTCTCCCCCAGGTAGTGTGAGGTACCGGCCTGAACAGCCTTACCGTCCTTCATCATCGCCTCGATTGAAAACGTGTCCACGGCGCCGGCAAACCGTTCGCTCGGTGTCTTTTGACCCTTCCAAACCGGGATCGCAAGCTCCCGTTCTACAACTTCGCGATAGATTTCTAACATCTGCATTGTCTCCTGACGGGCTTCCCCTTCTGTAGCATGAGCGGTATGCCCTTCCTGCCAGAGAAATTCGGATGTTCGCAGGAAAGGCAAGGTTCGCTTCTCCCATCGGAAAACATTGGCCCATTGATTGAGCAAGACCGGCAAATCCCGATAGCTTTGGATCCATTGACTGTACAGGTGACCGATGATCGTCTCGGATGTCGGGCGCAGTGCCAGCCGTTCTTCCAGTTTTTCTCCCCCTGCTTCAGTCACCCAGGGCAGCTCCGGATTAAATCCTTCCACATGCTCCTTTTCTTTTTGTAAAAAAGACTCCGGGATCAACATGGGAAAATAGGCATTCCGATGTCCAGTCTCCTTAAACCGTCGATCCATGGCTTGCTGAATCCGCTCCCATAGTTCATAACCATCCGGCTTAAATGCGATACAACCCCGAACTGGCGTGTAGTCCATTAAATCCGCTTTACGGATCGTATCAATGTACCAACGCGAAAAATCTTCCGATTGCGGGGTGATTTCCTTCACATACTCTTTCTCATTTGCCACCTGAACACCCTCCTTTAACCGAAGTACGGCCTGACTAAAAATATCCGTCCTCTCAATGGCAAAAATCCACTGTTAAAAGAATAAACCCCCGTCCCAATAGGGACGGGGGATTCACCCGCGGTACCACCCTGATTAACCGTAAATGGCAAGCAACGGTTCACTTCACTCCCATAACGGCGGGGATCCGGCTTGACTCATCGTCAGCGGCTCCAGGATGGGAACCAGATACTCTGTGCATCGACCTTCCAGACGAGGGTCGACTCTCTGTAGCACAGTCTGTACCTGCGGGTCCTTTCATCGCCTTTTATAAAATAGAAATATATCATGTTTAGAAATCATGGTCAATTTTAGGGGTCCCGTTTAAGGGCGTCTCCTCTCTCCCCTACAGTGTTCCCCTTTTTTTATGTTTCAATCTATGCCTTGTTTTCATTTCGAAGGTTTGATGAGTGTTCCCATCGTCCCTGCCACCGCAAAAAGAATAAACATGAAACTGAAGTCCCACCGATCCGCAACCATCCCCGCTGTCGGAGATCCGATCACCTGCCCCAAAGCGAGAGTTAAAAAAGGCAAACCAATGCCCGTAGCCGTTTGTTTCGGGAATACACGGATTCCCCAAACCAACAGCACACCTGTGAGGTATATATATGCGACACCAAAAAGGAAAGCGGACAGATAGACAAAAAGAACATTTTCCAGGAAAACGGGGAGCAAGAGAATCGATAACGCTAAAGTGAAAACACCGAATCGATAGGATCGAAATAAACCTATTTGTTGAATGATGTTCCCCGCTATTCCCCCTAAAATCCCTGAAATACCGATCACGATCCAAAAGCCGGAGGTGACCCAATCGGAATGCTGCCCCTCATGAACCAAATACCCTCGGGAAAAAGTCCAATAGGACGCACTGGCCGTCCCAATGATCAAAGAAGCAAGAAACAAGGGGAGAAGACCTTTCCGGATAAAAGAAGAGTACGATACTTTCTCCCTTTTTCCCTTCTCTTCAGCGGGAAGCACAACCGCGTTCCAAAACAAAACGAGAAGCGCAAGCAAAGCGAAGAGGATATAGGCTATCCGCCAATGACCCGCAAAAAACAAGGCCGTCGGACCGGAAATGATAATACCCAGGCCGGTCCCAGAATTAATCCATGTATTGGCACGTTCTTGCAACCCCTTTGATATCTTTTGAGACACCACAGCGGCATAAGGAGGAGAAGCCAACCCCGTACTCGCACCCGCCATCCATACTCCAAGTGCAAACATGCCCGGATGGTGAGAGATTGCCATTGTAAACATACCCAAACATGCCGTTAATCCAGCCATTATGATTACAATACGCGGCCCTAGGCGGGACGTCATAAAGGTGGACAAAACGATGGCCATACAATAAGAAAAATACGAACCAGATGCAATGATCCCGGAAGTAACCGTATCCAACCCCAGATTTCGACTGAACTCCGGCAACAAAAGTCCGTATCCAAAACGCGCGAACCCGTAGGTGACCGCGATCATCGCCATCCCAGGTAAAACGAAGCGAATAAAGTTCATTTTCGCCCCCTGATCCGCTAGTGATCCAACAGATTTTTTACTGTAGAAATAGCATGTTTCGTTACTTCTTCCGCACCCACCATTTGAGCCATCGCAGTCGCTCCTTCCAGTACAACGGCCAACTGAACAGCTAACCCTTCCGGATCGGCGCTATTGTTCTTCTGCGCAAGATCTTTCAGGTAGTGCAAAACATTTTTTTTATGGTTGCGAGCAATCATGTCGATTTCGCTGTTCAACCCCGAAAATTCTTCCATGGCACGCAGCAACATACAGCCGTTTTTTCCTTCTCTGCCCAACCAAAGACCATGGGCCTCCACTAACGAAACAAATGGATTTTCCTTGGAATCAGTGATCGTGGTATGCAAAAAAGACCAATACTTCTCTTCTCTATGCTTTAGTACTTCCTTAATCAACTCTTCCTTGGAGGGAAAGTACCGATAAAGCGTCATGGAAGCGACACCGGATTTCTTGAGAATCTCATTGATGCCGGTGGCATGAAACCCTTTTTGATAAAACAAGGATTCCGCCGTTTCAAGAAGGGCTTCTCGTTTATTAGACTGAACCATCATCCAACCTCCTAGGTAGAACGTTCTTTCTACTGGTAAACGTTAGCATTCAACAGCCCACTCTGTCAAGGGTCCCTATAACAATCATGTCGGTTCCTGTGAACGGCTTAAAGAAATGGTTACAGGAGCAGGAACAGGGGAAGAGAAGAAAGGGATAAGGCACGGGTCGCTATCGATTGAGATCGGCCATTTCATTATGGGATCTAGGAGGGTGAAAGATGAACAGAATGTTGACAAATATCCTGACCGACGATATCAAAGCTACTCGCGACACACTGGTTGGATTATTTGATCTTGAAGTGGAGTTTGATTCCGACTGGTTCGTCAGCATGGTCGGCAATGGTGGAACCGTTCGTATCGGAGCGTTTCAACGGAACAGCGACTTTGTCCCTTCCTCCTACCAGTTGCCTGCCCAAGGTGTGATTATCACCATTGTGGTGGACGATGTGGAGTCCTACTTTTCTCGTGCCAAGTCCCAAGACCTCCACATTGTGGAAGAACCGCGCGACCTTCCCTATGGTCAACGCAGAATGCTCGTGCAGGATCCCAGTGGCCTGTTGATTGATATTTCCGCACCGACGGCATCAGTGAATCAATAACTACAAAGCGGCTGACTCAGGGAGGTCATGCCAGCCCTGGTTTTTTTAAAAAAGCCGGATGGGTTAAGAGTCTTCCGAATCAAAGATTCCACCCGAGTCTCCATGAGGACTGAATCTTACAATAATGTCATACAAATTAAAGGTCCCTGTTATAGCAAGGCGGAATCTCCCCATTGTATAATCAACATGGAAAAAGATTCCCTGCCCTATCATTCATTCCTGTTAAAGGGATTATCCACTGTGACAGTGTTTATCGTTTTAATCCACATCCGGAAAAGGAGGTCATTCAATTGAATTCGGATAAACACCATCAACCCGAAGGTTTAAAGAAATGGGAAAAAGAAATCAGGACTCATTCCAGCAGCAGTAATCATCACCACTCATTTAAATTGGTTTGGAGAAAAGAAAAGCCGATGAATCATGCAAATGCTTAAACGGGAGCTTGGAAAGCGACGGCCCCAAAGTATTTTCCCTCAAAAAAGAGCCTCCTTCTTGGCTGGTCAAGAAGGAGGCTTTTACCATGTAACTCCCTCTTGACAGCGCTTTCATATCCATTTAACATCTGAATTAAATCATTTTTCCCCATCTTTATATTGTTATGATTCAAACAAATGGAATAGGAGTGCACAAATGAACAAATACGGCGGTATAATTCTCATCTTCTTGTTGGCATTCACCTTTTCCATTCCGGGAAGCGGCACAGCCGTGGCATCGCCCAGCTCAGCTTTGGGGGGATTCCTGACCGAACAGGGACCGCCGCCACCAGGGGCCAATGACCCGAACTGCCGACCGGATGAAGCCCATCCCGTACCGGTCGTGCTGGTACCCGGCACCTTTGAGACCATGGCCCAGAACTGGGCCGTCCTATCACCGTTGCTGGCAGAAAAAGGCTACTGCGTCTACTCTTTAAATTATGGATACAGCCATGCTGGTCCGGCCACAGGTCCCATAGAGGATTCAGCAGAGGAACTCAAAATCTTTATCGACAACGTACTCCAACTTACCGGCGCACAGAAGGTATCCATTGTGGGTCACAGTCAGGGCGGAATGATGCCCCGCTACTATATCAAATTCCTCGGCGGATCTAAAAAAGTAGACAACCTGATTGGACTTGCCCCCTCCAACCACGGCACAACAGGACTGGTCGGGCTCTCCGAACTGACGTCGACCGGCTCCGATCTCACCTCGTGTGCGGCCTGCCTCCAACAGCTAGCCGGGTCGGAGTTTCTCAAAAAGCTCAACGAGGGTAACGAAACCCCTGGGAGGGTTTCCTATACGGTGGTCGCCACTCGGAACGACCAGGTTGTCGTCCCCTATACCTCGTCCTTTCTGAGCGGAACACCTAATCAAGTGGCTAATATTACCCTGCAGGACTACTACCCGTTGAATAACATCGAACACCAAGGCATCGCTTATGACCCGGATGCTTTCACGTTTGTCATGGACGCACTTGCTCATGAAGGACCGGCTGACCCGGAGCGGGCCGTTGGTCTCATTAAATAATCCAGAGATCCCGATTGTTTAGCTTCCAATGAAATCATAGAATCCGACGACTTCACGTCGGACTCTTTTTTTATCCAGGACCTGCACACAGTAGCCATTCCTGCATGCGGCCCATTACACTGGCCGTACAACGCCTCTGATTGCCAGAGAAAATAACACAAGGTGTGAATTCCTAGTTCTATTTCTAGCCTCTAGAAACGATTAGGAAATGATGTTTATCTTAACCACCAACCAAGTATTTGATTTTTCTTAATTTACCGAATAAACCGGTTGCCATTTCTCCGTCTGCCCTTCATCTGCCGGGATCGCAATAGTCATCCAGCAAATATTGTACGATATCACTAGGCGTGTCTGTTAAATCCGTCAGGACGAATCCCGGGTTGGTATGGCAGTCTTCGTTTCGTTGTAAAAAGCGCAAAGGCTCTCCGCCAGCCATACCGATCCGGATCTCGCGCTACGGATTGTTCAGACACGCCCCAGGACCTATCGGGCCATTCTATTTTTCCGGTAGAGAAAAAGGAGACGGTTGGGATCCCCTCTTAGAGAAAAGATCAGAGGCCATTCTCCTCCGATCTTCCCCTTCGCGTATACTTTTTATAAATTGCCGGCGGGATCACTCGCCATTGTTTTTGTTTCCATACCAGCTTTTGTTTTTTTGTATCAGTTCATTATGCTCTTGATCCCAGTAATCGATTTTCGTGGTGTAATAATAATTCATAATGCATTTGGGGCCATTCGGACCATGCTCATCGTGAGGCAAGCCAAAGTTGTGGGAAAGTTCATGCTGGAGCACTCGCCAGATGGCATCTGCGTTCATATCGGCAGTAATACTGACTCCGGTTCCGTTTTGAGGCCCCAACCAAGCGATCCCGCCGTAGTTAAAACGAGGATCTTTGGTAAAACCGATGACAAAATCATACGAACCGTGATACTGACCCGATTGTGAAGTGAGATCGTTTAACAGCTGCTCCCCATTCCCACCATTTGAATCCCATTCCATAAAGCCTTTTACTTGGATGTCGATATCGTGATCCCGGTTGAAAGCCTGATCGGCTTGTTCCACGATCTTAGCGGTTTGATCTTGCCAATCGGGATAGGCACTTCGGTATTCTTCATCCACTGCAATAATTGCGGTTAAAACGTGACTTCCCGGACTTTGGGGCTCAATGGATGCGTTTTGGCCTTCTCCAATGTTTTTTTCCAGTGTATGCCGGCCGATGACGTTTCCATTTTTGTCGTGCACCTTCGCAATACTGCTTCTTTCGATAGTAGGTTCTTCCTCTAAGGTCCGCTTTCCGATTTCGGCTCCCTCAGGCAAAGGATCTGCGATCATATCCTCGTTTTTTGATATGGGGGAGACTTTTTCTTCCGTATGTTCTTCTGATCGATCTTGGAAGAGCCTTTCAAAAAACCCCAACAAGGATTGCGCAATGGAGCCGTCGGATTGACCGGAAGCATAAGCAGTCGATATGCCGATGTTGCTGCTTATTAACAAACTAATGGTGACGACTACGCATAACCACAGGCGATTTTTCATCTCTATCTCCTCCTATTTTACCGAATATTCAGGTTATTATTTTTATTCAGATTCCTGTTGGCCCAAGTTTTTCTTTTGACAAGATCTCTTTTTATACCGGTATTCTTATAGTCCCTCCCTTCGAAAAGGCATTCACTAAATAGTAACGAAATGATATAAAAAAAGATTCCTACTGCAAAAAATAAAATGATTTAATTTACGTTCGTTTACTTTTTAATGGAACAACAAAACCATCCCGTCGATGGACAAGATGGCTTCTCTTAATGTCGATTGAAGATTTCAAACTTCACAGTCTCCACCCACTACATGTAAAATAATCACTCCAAAACCGCTTTTACCATGTCTCGGGTATGAGGGTGACGATTATCTTCCAAAAGGTCCTCCGATACAAATACATCGACCAATTTCCCGTCTTTCAGAACTGCAATCCGGTCGCTCATAAACCGGACGGAAGCCAGTTCGTGGGAAATAAACAAATAGGAGAGTTTCAATTCATCCTTTAACTCTTTCAGCAAATTCAAGATTTGTGCTTGAATGGAGACATCCAGGCTGGAGGTGGGTTCGTCGCAAACGAGAAGCTTCGGTTGCAAACTGAGCCCCCGTGCAATCGCCACACGCTGCCTCTGTCCGCCGCTGAGCTGATAAGGGTATCGATCCATCAACTCCGGGCCTATTCCCACTTTGTCCAGCAATACAGCAGCCATGTTTCGACTGGAATCCCTCACACCGCTCAGAAAAGCGGGCACCACCTCCGGATAATTTTCAAGGGGTTCCACGGCTGTCTTCCAAATGGGCAGCCGCGGGTTTAACGAAGCCGTCGGATCTTGAAACACGACTTGCACCTGTTTGCGGGCATCCCTCAAGGCGCGACCTCTGAGAGCATGGAAATGCACTCCGTTTAAAATGATTTCCCCCTGATCCGGTTTTTCCAGACCTAGAATCAATTTGGCCAGCGTGCTTTTTCCGCTTCCGCTTTCCCCCACCAAACCCAGGCATTCGCCTTCTGAGATGGTGAACGAAACATCCGCCAACACCGGACTGTCATCGCCATATGCCAGACTGAGTTGTTTGACCTCCAACAGCGGCTTCACGAATCTCTTCTCCTCCTGTATGTAACATGTGACAAGCAGCCAAGTGCGTCTTTCCGATCGCAGTCATCGCAGGCACATGTGTACACGGTTCGATCCGAAACGGGCACCGAAGTGCAAATGGACACCCCTGATCGGTAATCGCTCCCGGTTCTCCCGGGATCACGGTCAATTTCCCGGGTATCCGCGCGGTAACGAGCGGCCTCGCCTGCAGCAGCATCTGTGTATAGGGATGCTGCGGATTGGAACGGATGCTCTCCGTCGGTCCCGATTCCATCAAACGTCCTCCGTACATCACCGCCATACGGACGGTCCGTTTCAGCACATGGCCCAAATCGTGAGAAATAAACAAAACGGCGCAATGGGTTTCTTTTTGGAGCCGTGCCAGCAAGTCCATCACTTGTTTCCCATTAAGCACATCCAGAGCTGTCGTAGGTTCATCCGCTATGATCAGAGACGGTTTCATCATTAATGCCGCCGCCAAAGAAGCCCGCTGCAGCTGACCTCCACTCAGTTGAAACGGATAGCTTTCGTACACGCGGTCTGCCGGAAGTTGTACTCGATGCAGCCATTCTAGCGCAATCGCCTTCGCTTCTTGTAAAGGGACAGATTCATGACTGCGAACCGCTTCAACGAGCTGCTTGCCAATTTTTAAAAATGGTGTGAAGCTTCCCTGGTAATTCTGAAACACGTAGGCGATCTTCTTGCCTCGAAGACGCCTTCTCTCTTTTTCCGATAGGGAAGCCAGATTGGTGCCATTGAGAGATATCTCACCATCGGTGACCCGCAGGGTCTTGGGCAACATTCCCATAACAGCAGCTGCCGTCACGCTTTTCCCGCTTCCGCTTTCCCCCACCAACCCCATCATTTCGCCGGGGTAGATGGAAAAACCAACTTCTTTCACCAGTTCCTTTACAATTTTTCCTTTTCTGTTCACGGATGCAATCGTCAGATTGGATAGTTGTAGAACCGGAGCAATCGAACGGGTCCAGTCATTCACCGTCACAGATTCCGCCTTTTCTACATACTCAGCCGTTGTGGACATGGTGTACCCCCCTGAATCTTTGAACAGCCGTTTCACGTTGTCAAACCTTTGTTTCCAGTGCATCCCGAAGTCCGTCTCCGATCAGGTTGCAGGAGAGTACGACCAGAAAGATCGCCGCCCCAGGATAGATCATCAATTCCGGAAAGGTTTGAAAGTACGATCGGCCATCATTAAGCATCGCCCCCCACTCCGGAGCGGGCGGCTGGGCTCCCAGACCCAGATAGGAAAGGGACGAAATCGTCAAGATGACCTTGCCGACATCCAATGCAGCCAGAACCAGCACCGGAGAAACAATGGATGGAAGCAAATGCCGGCGCAGCAGCTTCCATGTTCCGCACCCGCCCACTCTTGCCGCCAATACGTACTCTTTTTCCCGTTCCGATAAGACAATCCCTCTGACAATCCTCGCGTAGCCAATCCACTTCACCAGCACGACGGACAACATCAGGTTGGTTAGGCTCGGACCGAGAAAGCCCGCCACGGCAATCGCCAGAATAAATTCGGGAAATGCGTTTAATCCATCCACGACACGCATCGTGATGCTATCAAACCGTCCGCCTACATAGCCGGACAATAGTCCGACCGGAATGCCGATCAACACGACGGTGACTACCACAACAGCCGTAATTCCCAGCGTTGCTTGCGCACCTACGGCAAGTCTGGAAAAGAGGCAGCGCCCCATGTGATCCGTTCCCAGGGGATATTTGAAACTGGGAGAAAGGAGTCGTTCCTCCATATTCACCGTGATGGGATCATTGGGCACCAGAAAGGGGCCGATCCATGCCACCAAAAGAATGGACGCCAGAATGCCCATTCCGATCAACGGCATCGGCTCGAAAACCATATTCCGAAAGCGGCTTCGGACAGCGGGCATTCTGGCTGTACCACTCATTGCGTTCATTGGGAAGCCTCCTGACCAAGCCGAATCCGGGGATCAATCAGACTGTAAGACAAATCGACGAGCAGATTCATCACCACGACAAAAACACCGGAAAGCAGCACATATCCCTGAATAACCGGATAGTCTCGTCCAAAAATCGCCTCCACCGCCAGACTGCCCAGTCCCGGCCATGAAAACAGAACTTCGATAACAACCGATCCCCCCAGCAGATAACCGATACTCATCCCGAAGACGGTAACGACCGGCAGCAATGCCGCCCGAAAGGCATGCCGCCACAAGATGCGCCACTTTCGAACCCCTCTTGCCCTCGCTGCCCGGATATACTCTTGCGACAGACTCTCCAACAGCCCTGCCCGCAATAAACGCGCGTAGACAGCCGCTAAGGAAAAGCCCAGGGCGAAGGAAGGAAGAATCATCTGCGCGAACGTTCCCATCCCCATCGATGGCAACAACTGCAGTTTATAAGCAAAGAAGTAGATCAAGAGCAATCCGAACCAGAAGCTGGGGATGGAGGCACCGATCAGGGCGAGCAATCGGCTGAGTTGATCCGGCCATCTCCCCGGATAACAAGCGGCAACCACTCCAAGCGGTACAGAAATCAACATCATCACCGCCAGTCCTCCTCCTGTGAGCTGGAGGGTAACCGGCAACCGTGACATCATCTCATCCCACACCGGCTCGCCACTCAGGTACGACTGACCGAAATCCAACCGAAACAGCCCCAGCAACCACTGACTATATTGAATAAGAAGAGGCTGATCGAAGCCAAGCTCTTGACGGAGCTTGGCTTCATCGGCCTCTGTGACCGTGATTTTATCCGCTTGCAGGATCGCCAACACCGGATCTCCCGGTGCCAGCTTCATAAGGGCAAATGTGAATACCGATAAAAACAGCAAGACACCGACCAGTTGAACCAGACGCCTTTTTACGATCCGCAGCATCGCTATTTCACATCCATCGTATGCGTGAGGACGTAATACTCCTCCCCGCCCGGCGTCCATCCGACGATACGTTTGTTCATCCCGACGATGATGTCCGGATGCACCCCGTAGCTGTGCAGCACCTCCCGGTTAACCACCGTAACCGCCTTCCGGGTCAACTGTATCCGTTTGTCGCTGTCGCTTGTGCCATTTAATTCTTTGACAATGTCATTCAGTTCCGGATTGTCGATTTTCCCTTGATTTAACGCCCCTTCCGGTGTGAGCGCAGTGTTCAGAAAGTAGCCGCCGTCACCACGCGGCGCCGTCAGATTGCTGTAGGTGGCCAAATCCCAGTCATTATTCTCTTTCAAGTAGCTGTCTACGTCCTCCACCGTTTTGATGCGGATCGTAACCCCAGCCTTGGCGGCATCGGACTGCAACAGCTGTGCCATAAGCGGAAGCTCCGGTCTCGCCTCGTATGTAATCACCTCCAGCGTCAGCGGCTTCCCGTCTTTCATCAGCTTGCCGTCTGCTCCTTCTTTATAGCCGGCTTTCTTGAGTAATGCTTTTGCCTGATCGGTGTCCAGTTTGACGACCGGTTCTTCACTCCCAATGGGCAAACGGTCGTGAAAGGGACCATTGGCTGGGACGGCATGGCCCTGCATGATGTCTTTCGCCACACTTTCACGATTGAGCAGATGATTGAACGCTGTTCTGACCTTTCGATCTTGCATCAATGATTTTTGCTGATTGTACAAGATAAAATGTGACCTCAAACCAGCCACGGATTCAACCTTCAAAGAATCGTCTTTTTCGATGGCATCGATACTTTCAGCCGGAAGGTTGTAGGCGATATCCGCTTCCCCCGATTGCAAGGCAAGGGCTCGAACATTGGGGTCCTCGTTAAATGTGATCGTCGCTTCCTTCAGTTTCGGTTTACCCGCCCAGTAATCGTCAAAACGTTCCAGCTTCACTCGTGTGTTCGGTGTAAACTGGGTCACCTTGAACGGACCGGTGCCCACCGGGGCACGATTGAAGGCCTTCTTCCCCATTTCCTCCTCCGCTTTTACATGAACGACGGAAGCATACGGGTTGACCAGTTCCGACGGCAGTGATGGATGCGGCTCTGTGGTTTGGATCGTCAGCGTTTGACCGCTGGCTTCCATCGATGCGATCTTTAACGCACCGGCCAGTGCCTCACTGTCTGCAATGCCTCTCTCAAA
This sequence comes from Desmospora profundinema, assembly GCF_031454155.1. Lineage (GTDB taxonomy): Bacteria > Bacillota > Bacilli > Thermoactinomycetales > DSM-45169 > Desmospora > Desmospora profundinema. Next base: position 385,198 of record NZ_JAVDQG010000003.1, on the reverse strand, counting down.
AGAAGCTTTAACGGCAGCCGCGTCCACTTTTGCCCCGTCATGGAAGGTGACATCGTCGCGAATGGTAAACACCCAGGTTTTCTCATCTTTTGCTTTCCAGTCGGTTGCCAGCCATTCTTGTATTTGTAGATCTTCATCCAATCTCAGCAACGTTTCCGTTACACCCGCACGTAATGGCGTAAAACCGTTGTGCGGATCCAAATCGCTGGATTTGAAGCTGAATAGAAGGGATACTTTTTTGCCCTGATCGGCTGAATCGGTTCCCGTAACCGCACAGCCTGCTGTCAGGAATGATAATATACCTACCAGCAGGTATAAAAACGCCTTTGATAGAAATTTGCTACCCGACATGTTTTCGATCTCACCTTTCCTCTATTAATCGAAATCATTACGATTTATATATACACATCTTACCAATCTCCGCACAGTTGGTCAATCGCAATTATGTACATATGTACAATTGTTATCCAGTTGGATTAGCCTCCTCCCTACTCATATCCTCTTTCAATCCTTACAACGAAATTGTTACGATTTTGCCAGTTTCGCTTTTTCCATTTGTGGTCTTTGTTTTTTCCATGACAGGGCCACGCAAGCAGAAATGATGCAAATCCCTCCCAAAATCGTCACGATATCCGGCACTTCCGCCCAAAAAACAAACCCCCACAAGGCGTTAAACACAATTCCAATATAGCGGGCCACCGATACGACCGCCGCATTCTCGTGGGTGAACGCTTGGGTTAGGAATACTTGCCCCAACAAGGAAACCACCCCGATGCATACAAGATAGAACGATTCCAGCGGCGTCGGTACCACAAAGGTATTCCACATAAGCGGGATGGACACCATCGTCCCCGTAGCCAAGAAATAAAACACAATTTCGTATGTATGGTGTTTATCACTCAAATAACGGACCGTAATCGCCGCCCCCGCCGCAAACAACGCACTGAGTACCCCGATCAGCGCATAGATGGAGTAAGTGGAAAAGTGAAAGGGCTTCACCAGCAAAACGACACCCAAAAAAACCAGAGATACTAATAAAATTGTCTGTTTAGTCATTTTTTCCTTCAAGAGAACGACTGAGAGAATAATCACAAAAACGGGTGATAAATGGGCCAAAATACTGGCATCTGCCAACGGGATCTTGGCAATCGTATAAAAATAGGCAAGCAGATAAAGAGCACCAAAAACTCCCCGCAAGACTAGCAGGGGAACCCCTTGCGAAGAAAAAGTCACGTTGCTGTATCTCATCATGAAGTAGATCATCATCGTCCCGATCAGACTTCTAAAAAACACAATCTCAGCGGTAGGGATGGACAAACTGACCGCCTTTACAAGGGCGTTCATCACACTGAATACGAGGGAAGATAGAATCGCTAGAACGACACCGTTTTTCATTTTTCCATCCCCATTTCACTCCATATGGCATCGACGTCATTGGATGAGGGTTCGGCAATTTGCTCCGGGTAAAAAGAGTCTTTTCCCTGCTGTTTTATAAATGCATGGTACTTCTCCTCAAAGCACCGGATCAGCTCCAACGTTTGCGGCATCAGGATGTTCATTTTTTGGGCCAAGCCGTAAAGGAGCTTCAAATTTTTATAGTCTTCATAAGGAACCCGCGGAATCACCCACTTTCCATTCCGGTCCCGATACACTTGCTTATAGGGAACAGCGGAAAAATCGAAATATCTCCCCCTGTCATCCGGTGTGGAAAAGGGATCGATGAGAATCGAAGTGTAACGGATATATAGAAGGTATTCTTGTGTGATTGGCTCTTGTTGGACAAAGGTCTCAATATCGGAACGGGAAAGTGTCTTTTCCAGAACAGGATAGTTGTCATCATTTAGAAACTTTAAAAGGTTGATCGGATTTGCCCCCATCTGTTTAATCACTGCGGAAATTTCTTTCCAAAGCAGGACCATCGTATGTATCGAATGTTGAGAGACAGGTCCCTCCGGATAAATTTTGTACATATACTTGTTTGATTTTTGATGGCTGAAAATCTCATTTAACGAAAACGGGTTGATAAACAAGGGGGGATGAACATAAGTCGTCACATTTCTGCTCTCCGCCTCAATCGGTTGGCGCACCACGGTGCATCGGATGCCGAGGCTTTCGATAAAGGCCTTGACATGAGAAACGGCCGTGCTCTCTTTTTGGCTGGAAGCCACATACAGATGCTTTTTTAACGCTTTTGTGAAGCACGACACCATGCTCGGCATTCCGGGTTCAAATTTTGTAGCGGCATAATAAGTGGAAAGACTGATTACATCCAGGCTCTCTTTTACTTTTCCAAGGCGGCTGTTGACCAATAGATTGGATCCCGGACCCGGGGAAATCAAGAGGATCGTCTTCACCGCTTTCCATGAATCCAACTTTAAATCATCGATGATGGACGGGTAACTGTCGCTCGGTGTGCAGAAAATGACTGTTTGCCAGATATCGTCGATCTGGTCGTAACCTTCATAGAAGTGTGTTAAGGTCGCCTTGCCGGAGAGGTGACCGGCCTTTTCCCCTTGCACTCTCGCTGTGAGATTGAAACCGTTCTTTTTCAGTTCCTCTTTCATCCTGTCGGAATGGGCACCTTTTCTGTTGATCAGCCCCAAACCCTCACACCAGCCTCGAAAGATATGTACCGCTACTTGTATCGCCGCCGGACCTGCACCGACGATCAATGTATGGCCAAAAGGCGACTCATAAGCGGGCTTGGAATCGATACCTGTATACGCTGCCGTATTATTCATCGCACCATTCCTTCCTTTCTCCGGACACCTTCATTTTCGGTTTTAACAAGCGATTTCGATTTCTCCAATATCAACGTGTCGTAGATGTTTTTCCGTTGATGGATTTCGGTTTGAACCCAATCCGCCGACAACTTTTCCTCCATGGGATAGTTAAAAATAGACTTCAATCCGTTTCCATATCGAAGGATCACTTTGGTGTTGCTGTTTATTAATCCGATTAAGCTGTCCAACACTTCCCGTTTGTTCTTTACGAGAGAAGCGATAATAATGTGTGTGGCTTCTTTTACAAAAGGCAATTCCTTTATATCCTGGTCGGAAAATTTTACAATTGACCCCAAATTAGAAACGTCGGCCACTTTTTCCGCCAAATTCAGGGCTTCTATATCAATATCCAAGCACATCACTTCCGCACTGGTTTCCTTGGCAATCGTCAGTGCAGAAGTGGGAAAAGCACCCGACCCAATAAAAAGTATTTTTGATTGATGATCGATTAAAAAATGTTGAATTTCTTGTTTCACCGTGTTCGCCAAGGACTCTATGTAATGGCTGATATCCAATTCATTTTTGCATGTGCAGAGGGATTGATATTTTTCCATGTCGCACAGCGCCTCCGCCGATGTTTCCCTTAATCGACCGGAGTGTTCCCTGACTTCCTGATGGCTCCCCCACAAATTCCATTGTTGGATGTTTTCTTCACGGAGGATGAACTGAGAAAGATAATCCAGTCGATCTTTCAGCAGCTCAAAACAATCCACATATTCTTTCGAGTAAATCGTAAGTTCCCTTATTTCGTATTCGAGCGATTTCAAGGAGAGCAAAAAGCCGTATTTTTCTTTCATTTCGTTATCCTCCTTTTCCATAAGGGTTTATCCCTTAATTATCGATTGCCAATCATGCTGGAAAGGGAAGTAAAGTGATAACGATCAATCGTATGGGTATCTATAAATCGTAACAATTACGATTTAAGAGTTACTATAGCATGTTTTTTAAATTGGATCAAGCTCCCATCCACTTTTTTGAAATAAAAAACCCCCTTCCCGATCGGAAAGGGGATTTTGCTTCATAATGAAGATTTGAGGCGGCCATTCTACCCCGCTGGTGCGGAACCGTGCTTCTAACCAACTACCTTTCTTCCCTCTATCATTCCCGTACCTCCTACCCTTTTCATTGATGCCATTTCTCGCTTCTATGAAAAAACCCCCTCTCTTGAGAGAGGGGGTGTCACCGGACTGCCATCATGAAAGACCATAAGTAAACACGTCAATTCTATCCCTACGGATTCATCATAAAGAGTTGTGCCACAGCCATTTCCAAGGTAATGATCGTCAACGTTCCCAATGCTACCAGCACGATTTTTTTAAGTAACCGGCTCTCTTCACTTTGGATTCCTCCGATCGTCGCACCCAAGACAATACGCGATGGATTGGCCATAATGAGGTGAGAGGAGCTGGTATTTTGCGCATATGCGACCAGATGCTCTGATAATCCCAACTGCTGAGCGGTCTGCACCTGTAACTTAATAAACATCGAGTTGGAACCAGTATTGCTGCCTGCCAAAAAACCACCCAGCCCGCCGATCAGGGGAGCCATGTAGAGAAACGCCGTACCAAATACATCAGCAGCAGTCTCGGATAACACCTCAATCATTCCTGCCTGGGACATGATTTCTGCCATAATCACAAAAAACAACGTGGAAACAATCACCGGTGTCCAATGCTTAAACGTGTTTTTTGCACTGGTCCGAATCATGGGAAGACGAATTTGAAAAAGGAAAATGGTAAAACCGCAAGCTAACAGGAGAAAGAATCCGGGCGAGTATAGCAAAGGCAGTGAAAATTGATACTCGGGAAACGATAACACCGCGTGGTTTTTCAGGGCATTTTCCAACACGGGGAAAAGCCGCGAAATAAGGAGCAAACCAATCAAAAAAAGATAGGGACTCAAGGACTTGATTTTTCCATACGCTCTTTCTTCCATGGCTGCCGCCGTCTCTGAACCGGTCACTACGTCCTGTCTCTCCCGGAATACTTGAATCATGATCAACTCTACGCTCAATGCACATAAAGCGCCAAATACGCCCGCCAATTCCACTCCTACATATGTAGTGAAAGCCCATACCGATACACCCAGAGTCGCCGAAGTGATGATCACTTCCACAAATCGGCGTTTTAATCCATCCCAACCACCGGCAAGATAGGCAATCACAATCGCAAAATAGATAAAGGTAGGCAAGGAGAGTAACGCGGTTCCCGTCCCCAACGCCTGCGGGGTGATGCCGGCCAGATTGGCGCCGATCACCGTCCCTGCCGCCAGGGAACCCCAGGGAACGGCACTTAAACTAACCAATGAAATGAGGGTCGCCTTAAATGGCCCAAACCCAAGCGCGATCAGGATAGGAGAAATGACAATGGCAGCCAATCCAAAACCGCTGGCTGATTCAACCAAGGGGGAAAATGCAACGGCCAGAATCAACACTTGTCTGACGGGATCATGAGTAGATTGCGCAACCATCGCTGCAAAGGATCGAATCACTCCTTTTTCATTCATCAAATGAAAAAGGAAGATACCGAACAATAAAAAGTAAGCCACTGTGGAGGTGGTCAACGTCCCTTTGATAAAGGGGAAAGCAAGTTGATCCGTCTGAAGTTGGTAAAAACCAATCCCCACCAGCAGAGCTAAGATACAACCCATAAACCCAGCGCGCACAATCGACTGCTTCAATACAAACAATAGAATCAGAACCGCTATAATGGGAGAAATGGCAAGAAAAACTTCCATCTGTCTCACTCCTTTTATCGATGCGAGAGCGGCTCTTGAGAAACGTTTCCTTCCCCAAAGAGCCGCATGCGTTTTCGCGGATTGATGAACCAATCCGCCATTTTTCAGATCAAGTCCAAGTAGACTCCCGTATTCTGTTCCACTGCTTTCCGGTAAATCGCATAGGCACAAGCAACATCCTCAATGGCCATACCCATGGCATTTAACAAAATAATCTCTTGATCCGTTTCTCTTCCCGTCTTTTTCCCGATGATAATCTCACCTAGTTCAGCATGTAACTGTTCAAATGAAAACGTTCCTTCCAATACCAGCTGATTGATGATTTTCTTCTCTCGATTGCTCTGATCCCAATCATCAACCACCACTTTATCCGCCTTTAAGAAGACTTCTTTTTCAAAGTCCATAATGGAAACATTGCTGATAAACGCACCTTTCTTCAACCAAGAAAAGGGGATATACGGTTTATCCGCCACCGTACAAGTGATGACCACCTCGCCTTTGCTCACTGCGGCATGAGCGGAATCTTCAACCAAAAACCGAACCGCAGGGAATGAAGCCTGTAATCGCCGGATCAGGTTTTGGGCCGCTTCTACACGAAAATCAAAAAGATGAACGCATTGGATATGGTCATACTGCTCCAATAAGGTGCGCAACTGCATATAAGCGATGGGACCACATCCAATACACGATACAGAGCGAAATCCCGAAACCGCCAGATAATCTGCCGCGATCGCCGTTACCGCAGCCGTGCGCATCCCGCTAATCAGGCTTCCTTCCATGACGGCGATGGGATAATGGGATTCAGGATCGTTCAATATAATCAAAGCACTGGCACGCTCCAGGTTTCGTTTCTGCGGATTATCATGCTTGCTGCCCACCCATTTCAGTCCTGCGATGGGGCTTTCCTCGCCGAGGTAGGCAGGCATGGCAATAATTCGATCTGCAATATGCCCATTTTCCCCATACCAACGCAGGTACGGTTTCAGAGGTTGATGAAACCTTCTTCTCGCGTGTGCCGATAATGCTTCGTTCACAGCCTCCATATACAGAGGAGATGATTCTCCTCCCAATTGAACGATATCCGACTGATTTAAGTATAAAATTCGAGTTTGTACCGCATCCATGAACGGGTCCCCTCTCTTCTATTTATCCTATCATTTTACTTCTTCTAAAAATTTCATCATCCATTCATCACTATATACCAAATCAAGGTATCGATCTCCGCGATCCGGAAGGAGAGTCAGCACCCGAGAACCGTTGGGGAGTGTGGGCAATTTTTTTTGAATGGCGGAAATGACTGCCCCTGATGATCCCCCTGCAAAAATCCCTTCCTTTTCAACCAGTTCCCGGCATCCTTTTGCTGATTCATAATCACTGATATGGATCACTTCATCTATTTCTTCCGGACAACATAACTCGGGAACCCGAGTGGCACCAATACCGGGAAGTTCGCGATTTTTTGGCGGATGTCCAAATATAACGGAACCAACCGCATCCACGGCCACGATTTTCAAATGGGGAAATTGGTTTTTCATTCGTCGGCCCACACCATGGATAGTCCCTGTCGTGCTTACTGCTGCGAAGAGGAAGTCGATGGGGCCATCCAATTTATGTATGAGCTCATCCGCCCCGATATAATGTGCTTTCCAATTCAGTTCGTTGGCATATTGTCTGATCCAAACACTATTCGGTATCGTTTCCATCAATTCATGGACACGGCGGATTCGCGTTTTTAAATAGCCTCCTTGATCATCTCTTTCTTCCACCATATCGATATTGGCACCCAATGCCTTCAGTATTTTCAAATTGGTTTTCGATATCTTAGGATCGACTACACTGGTAAAAGTTAACCCGTAGACCCGGCAAACCATCGCTAACGCAATTCCCAGATTTCCCGATGTGCTTTCAATAAGATGAGATCCCAACCCAATAGTCCCTGTTTTTAATCCCTTTTCTACAATATATTTTGCCGGACGGTCTTTCACACTCCCTCCGGGATTTAGAAACTCCAGCCTGGCGATTACCTCTTTATCCCTTTCCGAAAATAGTCGATTCAGATAAACCAACGGTGTTCTCCCAATGCAATCCAAAATGGATGAATAGATCATAATCCTTCTCCCTCTATCCTAAAGGAATGAAAATCGCTGGCGTATTACTTGGGTGAAAACCTCTCAAAAAACTGATGGACGCACCATTTTGCATCTACAACCGCCGGTGAGACCTCTCCAGGTGACAAAATATAGTGGTTATAGTATTTGACTCCCTCTGACAGCGGCCCCAAAACCCAAAAATTCCGCTCTGTTTCTCCGATTGCATTGATCGGCTGCAAGTCCCCGTTCAGATCGACTCCGCCGATCTGGACGTCTTGGTTATAAAAAGATTTCAACCGGCCTTGTTTATACAGATTGGTGATCAATCTGGATTGGTTCTCTTCCACCCGTTCCTCCGGAACAAAAGCCTTGCACAGATAGTCCACTTTTTCTTTATACGGAGTCGAAAGCTGGGTCGAAACAACCTCCATGGAGTGATTTTCCTCCGACTGGCGAATCCGCGGGTTGGGTCCAAACGGGATCTGCACAATACCCGCTTTGATGCAGGCCAACAACAGCTCTGTTCGTTCAATCGGCGGACCGATGACAACCCGGTTGATGAGGGGAATCACTTTTTCTTTAAAAATTTGATGAGAAGCTGGATCCAATCCCCTGAAATCCACCGTATGACGGATAACCTGACGCAAATCACGCAAAACCTCAAAAGCTGCCTTAAGGGGACTATGAGCCACACCTTTTTTGGCTTCCATTAAATCTCGTTGCAGATAAAAGAGTATCTGATCCTGATATTCTTCCCGGCTGTATAATCCCTCTTCAAAAGAGAACTGGAGTTCCTTCTCAGGATCAAATACTCCGTACCGATCTCGTAATGACTCGATACAGGAATCCAAGTCTCCTGAATCTGCTTGTTCCCCGATCCTTTCCTCCAGACGGATCGCTTCCTCCCAGCCAAGATCATGTCGAATACAGGTTACGTAGTAACGGATTTTCATCTCTTTCCATATGAGAGGCAAAACGTCGAACTCCAAATGCAGCTGAGAAGTGCCATGTCTATGCCTTAATTTCGTAATCCGATCTTCTGTAAACAGAAACGGATGGTAAGGAATTTTTTCATTGAGAAGAGGTCGGGATAAATACGGTAAGCCGGAACGGGAGAAAAACACAATCTTCGGTTCCCAACCACTCGCATGATAAACAGGTTCCCCGGTATCCGGATCACTTTCAAGAGTGCCTCCCCGTCCCAGCGTCAATTCTGCCAGCACATCCACCGCAGCAAGACCCAATCCCGCCACAGCGACTGTTTTTTCCGGTTGGATAACAGCCAATTTTTGTTCCAAGGGATACGGATTTTCAATCCATTGATTCACTTTAGTCAAATATTTCATAAGTGGAACTCCTCGTCATTATTTTTCCTATTTGATGTTGGCATGTCCGGTTGTTAAAAAAACACCTTCTGCCAGAATGGACGTGTGATCTTGGAGGATCACTCTCTCACGACCACAACGGCTCGATTGAATATCGACGGCTTCGGTTTGATAATGTTTCATTCGCAGGTGGTCAGGAGCCTGTTGACACAGCATTTCATAACTCCATGACAAATACTCTCCCAACCATCGCCTCGGCAAGAAATCCCCTGGATCAATGGTTCTGACCGATTGATACCGCTGTTTAGACCATTGATAGAAACATAAGTGTTCTTTTGAGGATGGTTCAGAAAAGGCTGTCAGCTGACTGCAAATGGTATTCAGCAGGAAGTATTCCGGTTGATCCGTATCATGAATCCCTACTCCCGGTTTTCCGGGATCAACCATATGTACAAAAACAGCAGCAAATTGAGTTTTATATCGAGGGGCTTGATGGATGATCTGCTCCAAAACCGTTAATCCTCTTGATCCCATTCCAACGATACAAATGTTTAGCTCGTTGTTCATAATCACCCGGCCTTTCATATAAGGATCGATCGTTTTACTCGCAGAGATAGATGCTTTCTGAGTAAAATCTCAATTTCTTATCGCATTCCACTTTAAATTTATTCCATTCGTGAAACGGGAAAACTTCAGAAAACAGCAAGTCCAATGGTATGCATATATTTAATAGTCTGCCACTCACGACAAATCGGGTAATCCCGCTAGGCACCGTTTCTTTCATGGACAAGATCCCGACGATCTCATCCAATGACAGCCGATAATGACGCACCAGCACTTTCCCCTGTGCAGGTTTGGACAGGGCATGAGCAGGTAATCGTTCAATGGCATGATCGACAGAGTAGTTTTCCACTATGGTTCTCCAGAAGTTTAATCTGCCGATCATGCTCTCCTCTCCAGTCTTGTAATAGACGGGAATGGATTCTCCATCATCGGTTTTGAATATGCAAATAGGCGATTCCTCATCTAATTCAACCGGATTAGTAGAACACTCGCTTACCAAATCATCCAACCACTTTCCGTTTTTAACAACATGGTCCCAGGTATCCACTTTGAGGTCACCCTGTGTTACCACTTGGATCGGAATATACTTGCACCCCAGCTGTTTCAATGACTCCAGCCTGTGAGTTCCATCCAGTGTCATATATTTGTCCTTGGAAATGGGTGTCACCAATATGGGATGACGCAACACATTCTCTTTTTGTATCACTTCACTTATCTTTTGTAATCGTGAAGGCTCATGCTCTTCGTGATTTATAACCCGTTCCGGAGAAACAATCAAAATGGAAGAAAGAATATCCATGACGTTTACCCCCAACCTTTTATGTTGATCGTTGTTTTAGGATATCCTTGGCTCTTATCATGGGTCCGGAAACTCCGTTTCCCATTCCGTTTTAACATCTTTCCCTCGGTAAACACTTTTAGTCTCTGCCATCTTTTTTTCATGGAACCATTATATCGGATTGAACCGATTTTGTATACCTTTTCCAAGAGATTTTTTTACAATGGATTGTCGTCTTAAAAAAATCACGAGTAAAACCGTGAGTATTTTAGGGTTTGCTCCTTGAAAACGTTATGGTATGGGGTTCCAGTGGCAAACTGATCTCTCCGACTGGGTAAAACCTTAAAGTAAACATCAGGACCAGAGTAATACTAAAAGCTTCCGTCGGTCACAGGTATCCCCAACCGAATGGAATATGGCTAGCAACTTAAAAAAACCGGCTCCTATAACCAGGATCCGGTTTCGTATTTCGTATTTGGGACCTTGTAAACGTTGAATACGGAGAACGTGGCTACGGCTTATTTGACCGAACCGCAATCGAGATAAAATATGCCAATCCCCCGCAAATGATCAACGACCCGATAATCAGCATCGCCCATGCCGAGGTATTCACCCTACACTCCCCTTTACCAGTAGGTACTTTCATTCCATCTTTATATCTGGGAATGGATGATTATGATTTTGGTAAGGTGGTTTTTGTGATGAGTGAAGGGTCTAAATCCCCTCCTCCTTTGGTCCCTAAATCCGTTTCGCCTGGGCATACTCGGAGGTATATCGGATGAGACCGCGTACACGTTCGCCAAAGGATGCAAATCGCGGATCCTGGGTTTGTCCTTTTTTCCATCGTGCGTAAATCTGCTGGATAATGACCGCCATTTTGAAATAGGCGAAGGTCATGTAAAAGTGAATGGCCGATAGGTCCCGGCCGCTTTGGACCGCGTATCTCTCCAAAAGCTGCTCCTTGGAGATAAATCCGGGATGTTGGGTTACTGAGGGCAGGATACCCCGCAACTCCTCCGGGTCATCCGCATTCATCCAGTAACTTAGGCTGACAGCCAGATCGAGTAATGGATCACCGACTGTCGTCATCTCCCAATCCACCACCGCCACCGGCACACTCAGGTCTTCCGGATCCAACAACAGATTGTTTAACTTAAAATCGTTGTGAATAATCGTGGGTTCCGGGCTCACAGGAATGTGATCGGTCAACCAACGGATCAACGGATCCACATGAGGAATGTCGTCGGTTTTCGCCTTTTCATAGCGTCGGATCCATCCCTTCACCTGCCGCTCTAAAAATCCCTGTGGCCGGCCGAATGATTCCAGCCCGGCTCCCCTCCAGTCTAGGGCATGCAGATGAGTCAACGTCTCCACCATCATCTCCGATATGCACCGACAAAGCGTCTCGGTCACGTGGACACCAGCAGGGAAATCCCTGTCCAATACCACTCCTCTTCTCCGTTCCATTACATAAAAGGTGGAGCCCAGCACCTCGGTATCCGAACAGAGCAGATAAGGCCGGGGTGCCAGCGGGTAGACGGGGTGCAACTTTTCCAGCAAAGTCGCCTCCCGGGCCATATCATGGGCTTTTGGAGGCAAAGGCCCGAGAGGCGGACGGCGCAACACCGCTTCCCAGTCACCGATTCGGATGAGATACGTCAGGTTGGAGGCTCCCGAGGGAAATTGGCGCACCTCCAAAGGCCCCTTCGGCAACCCCTCCAGGTTCTGCAGCAAGTAGCGCAACAACCGGTCTCGGTCAAAATCTTCCCCGCTGCGTACGGGAATCGTCTCCTCTGACATGGTTGTCATCACCCCCAATGAAGGATCGATCGTCCGCTCATGTTGTAGGGAAGCAGGTATCCGCGGACGGCTATGAATTGATTAGACTCGCACTAAACAAGAGTCGCTAACTGTTGTTTGGCGTTGTATGGGAGGGGAGGTTCCCCTTTTTTCACTTTGCTGAGATAATCCGGATTGGCGATCAAAGGGCGACCGAAGGCGGCCAGGTCGATGATGCCTTCGCGGAGAGCGGTTTCCGCCGTTTCTGTGTCTAAACCGCCGACGCCCACCATGATACCGTCCCAGTGCTTGCGAACCAGCTGATGCATCGTTTGGCCATCGGCCAGCACTTGGCCGAAGTCCATCGTAGAAGGGTGGATCATGGTGACGCCGGTTTCACGAAAAGCGTCAACAAAGGTTTGGATCGCCTTTTCCGGATCCTCCCACATATAATCCAGGTTATCGATTTTGAGGGCGGAAAAACGGATCAGGGTTCGATCGACTCCCACGCTGTCGATGACGGCGGTAAGAACTTCCTTCATAAAAGTGAGACGTTGAGCCAAATCGCCGCCGTATGCGTCAGACCGCCGGTTGGAGACATCAGAGTTAAACTGGTCGATCAGGTACCCATGGGCACCATGGATCTCAACTCCGTCAAATCCCGCTTCGATCGCGTTTTTGGCCGCCTGGGCATATTGCGCCACCACTTCCCGAATGTCTTCTTGGGTCATCTCTTCCGGGGTGTCGTAGGGCTTGCGGAATCGGGGGACGAACCCCTCCGCACGGATAGCTGAAGCAGACTGTGGAGGGAGGCCGCCCGTCAGTTCATGGTGGGACGCGCGTCCCACATGCCAGATCTGAGCGATGATGGTGCCCCCCTCCTTGTGTACGGCTTCCGTTACCGGCTTCCAGGATTCCACCTGTTCTTTCGTGTACAAACCGGGGACACCGGGGTTTCCTTTTGCCCGTGGGCTGATCACGATCCCTTCGGTAATGATGAGGCCGATTCCATCAACGGCCCGCTTTCGGTAATATTCCACCACGTGCGGACCGACGACCCCGGTTTTATCGTCGGCGAAGCAACGGGTCATCGGAGCCATAACCGTCCGGGTTCGCAGGTTCCAGGCTCCGATCCGGACCGGTTCAAACAGTTTATCGAACGTTGTAACCATTCTCCTTCTCCCTTCATTCCATCGAGGGTCGTACTTGGATGGGCTCGTTTTTATCAGACTTCATTTTTCTGCTGATACCAATCCGTATATTGATCGCGTAAACGGGCTTTCAGGAATTTTCCTGCGGATGTGCGGGGAATTTCCTTGACGAAAACATAGCCATCGGGCAGCCACCACTTTGCGAACTGGGGTTCCAAAAAAGCATGAAGCTCTTCCGGTGTTACTTCTGCTCCTTCCTGGCATGTTACGACAGCCAGGGGTCGTTCCTGCCACTTTGGGTGAGCGGCTGCAATAACGGCAGCCTCCGCCACTGCCGGATGGGCCATCAGAGCGTTCTCCAAATCGACGGAACTGATCCACTCGCCGCCGGATTTGATCAGATCCTTGGTCCTGTCCGTGATCTTCATATATCCTTCGGGATCGATCGTCGCCACATCCCCGGTGCGAAACCAGCCGTCTTCCGTAAAAGCATCCTGCGATCCCGGACTTTCATAATACTTCTGGGCGACCCAGGGTCCCCTTACCTGGAGTTCCCCCATCGTCGCGCCATCCCAGGGCGCTTCTCCGTTCTCATTCATAATCCGCGCCTCCAAAAAAGGAACCGGCATCCCCTGTTTTGCCCGGTAACGGTATTGTTCCTCCTCCGGCAACGCCGCCAAATGGGGCTTTAGGTTACAAACCGTACCCATAGGGGATGTCTCAGTCATGCCCCAGGCATGAACCACATGCAGATTATGGCGATCAAACCCTCGGATCAGCGACTCAGGAGCGGCTGATCCCCCCACCACCATGCGCATGCCCGGATAAAGGTCCCATTGCGTCGGTTGTTTCTCCAGCATCTGTAAAATACCTAACCAGATCGTCGGAACCCCGGCAGCCATGGTCACCCGTTCTGTCTGCATCAGATCCAACAAGCTTTTTGGATCCAGGTGGGGTCCGGGCAACACCTGCTTTGCACCCACCATGGTAGCGGTAAACGGCATTCCCCAGGCGTTGACATGAAACATGGGCACCACCGGAAGGACACTATCCCCCCTGGAGACTCCGAGATTGTCCGCCATCGCAGAGGCCAACGAGTGAAGGACGATGGATCGGTGGGAATAGACCACCCCTTTCGGTTTTCCGGTGGTTCCCGAGGTATAACACATCCCGGCAGCATCGTCTTCCTCCATCGTTGGATAGGTAAAATCCTCCGCCGCAAGCGAGATGAAACCCTCATAATTTTCGTATTCATCCGGAATCGGCTGCCCGGTCAAGGGCACCACAAAAATTCGTTCCACGTTGATTTGATGTTGAAATTGTTGGAGGAGGGGCAGCAACACATCATCCACAATTAAGAATCGGTCCCCGCCATGGTTGATGATGTAAGCGATTTCATCCGGGCGTAGTCGGAGATTCAGAGTGTGGAGAACGCCGCCCGAAATCGGTATCCCAAAATAGGCTTCCAAGTGAGCATAGTGATTCCACATCAAGGTTCCCACCCGCTCCCCGCGCTTTAAACCGGCTTTTTGCAGCGCCTTTGCCAAAGAGCGAGCTCTACGGTAACAATCGAGATACGTATAACGGTGGAGCGACCGGTCCGGCATGCCAGAGACAATCTCTGTGGATGGAAACAACTTCCCCGTCCGTTCCAAGAGATGAGGCAAAGTCAGAGAGACATCCATCATCGTACCTTTCATTGAATCCAGCTCCTTTATTGGTTTTTCAAAGCCGAAAAATCATGAAAAGCCGGTCATGTCACACCAGCAATGCAAGTTCCCCACTGGCGACTCTCTTTCCTTTTTGATTGCGCACAAACACCTCAAACCGGTAAACGGTTTCTGTATCCCGTTCTTCTTTACCGACCACACTGCCGTCAATCGTAAGCACATCGCCAACAAACACCATACCGTCAAACCGAGTGTGAAAGTGTTGCAACCAACCATTTTCCAGATAGCGGGAGAAATATCGCGAAATTTTGGCCATTGTGAGCATTCCGTGGGCGATCACCCCGGGCAACCCCGCTTTTTCGGCCTCTTCGTCGATGGTGTGAATCGGATTGAAGTCACCCGACACTCCCGCGTATTGGATCAGTTCCATCCGGGTCACTGGCGGAAGAGTAATGGATTTCAGTCGATCCCCTGTTTCCCAATGGACGGACAGCGGCTCTGTCATGCACTCCCCTCCTTTCGGACTGCTTCCGTCACAATGACGGTGGAACAGGCGGTAAAAATATGCCCGCCATCCGGATCCTTCCCGATCCGATCGAAAACGAGGAAATGTAAGGACCCGCTTTTCCCTTTTTTTTCAAACGCATCTTTCAGCATGAGGGAACACAACACCTCTTCACCGACAAACAACGGCCGCTGGTATTCAAAGCGCTGATCTCCGTGAATCAACCCGCTTTCCGGCAATGGAAGCCCCTCAATCGAACCGTAGCGGAAAGTGATGGGAAATGTAGGCGGTGCAATCCGTTTTCCATACCGGCTGTTTTTCGCCTTCACCTCATCCAGGTAGAGCGGGGAAAAGTCACCGATCGCCTCGACGAATTTGCGGACTGCCCCCTCTTCCACAACGTTACGCTCGCCTTTGGAACAGCTTCCGATATGATGGGTCCACATCAGTCCTCCCTCCATGATCATGCTTTTGGACCACCGGCGACATAGAGTACTTGTCCGTTTACAAAGGAGGATTCCTCAGAAGCGAAGAACAGAGCTGCATGGGCAATATCTTCTGGTTTTCCGGTACGTCCGACGGGAATTTCCTTTTGAGCCGCTTCGACAAAGCGGTCAAAATCAATCCCGATCCTGGCCGCGGTCGCCCGGGTCATGTCGGTTTCAATCAATCCCGGAGCGATCGCATTGCAGGTGATCCCGAATTTCCCCAACTCGATCGCCAACGTCTTGGTAAAACCCTGTAAGCCCGCTTTTACTGCCGCATAATTGGCCTGCCCGCGATTGCCGAGGGCCGATGTCGAAGATAGATTGATCATGCGCCCGTATTGTTGTTCCACCATCTGTTTTTGTACGGCACGGCTGCATAAAAAGGAGCCTGTCAGATGAACGTCCAACACTTGTTGCCATTCGTCATCTGTCATTTTAAAGAGCAGATTGTCGCGAATGATTCCCGCATTGTTGACGAGAATATCCAACCGGCCCCATTTTTCCACAATGGCGTCGACGGTGTTCTCCACTTGACCCCGGTCGGTCACATCCGTCACACAAGTCATCACTTCCCAGCCCTGCTCTTGGAATTCTTTCTCCGTCTCCTGCAACGCTTTCTCATCGACATCAGCCAGGCACACGCTGGCACCTTCTTCGGCAAACCGCTTGGCAATCCCTTTGCCGATCCCTCTGCTGCCACCGGTTATCCAAGCAACCCTTCCTGTCAATCGAGCCATGGCCTATTCCCCCTTTTAAAAGAAAGGATCCCTCTCCTTTAAACCGATTCTCCCTGTTGCTTCAAACCACTTTAGGGCGTGTCTGGTAATTTAATTTTCCGTAAGAGAAAGAGAGGGTCGGTATGGCTGGCGGAGAGCCTTTGCGCTTTTTGCAACGAAACGAAGACAGCCATACCGACCCGGAATCTCGCCCGACGGATTGTTCAGACACGGCCTAGTCATGGAATCCCGACATCGATCATTTTCTCCCTTAATCTCCGCACCACCTGTTTCATCTCAACGGCTGATACGCCCACTTACAGCTTAACAAGCAGCTTCCCCCAGGTTTTCCGCTGTGCCAAATCATTCAGGGCTTGCGGCAAATCATCAAATGAATATTCCTTATAAACCAACGGGCGAATGACACCCTGTTCATACAATTTCATCAGCTCACGATGGGCTTTTACTACCCGTTCCGGCATCAGCCGGCGGAACAGTCCCCAATGAACCCCAACCACTGAATAATTCTTAACCAAGGCGTGGTTGGTCGGTGCATCCGCGATCCGCCCCCCTGCAAATCCGATGACGAGCAACCGCCCTTCAAATGCGATGCACTTTCGGGAACGATCAAAGGTATCACCGCCCACCGAATCCACAACCACATCGGCACCACGCCCTTCCGTCACATTTTTCACGATCGGTACAAAATCATCTTCCCGATAATCAATCACCGCCTCAGCACCCAATTCTTTGCATATGTTCACTTTTTCCGCGCCACCCGCGGTGGCGATGACACGCGCCCCTGCCGCAACCCCTAATTGAATCGCCGCAGACCCCACCCCTCCGGCCCCGGCATGAACCAACAGCACTTCACCTGGTTGTATCTTGGCGCAACGATGGAGAGCATAGTAAGCCGTCTGGTAGGTGATAAACATCGATGCCGCCTCACTCCAGGGTATCGAATCGGGAATCGGATAAACATGATCTTCCGGTACAGAGACCCATTCGGCAAAACCGCCACTCGGCAATGGCGGTGTCGCCACCACCCGCTGTCCCGCTTTTAGAGAACCCCCTTTCCCAACCGCCGCCACCGTCCCGGAAATCTCCGCACCCGGCGTAAACGGTAACGAAGGCTTTTCTTGATACTTTCCCTGGCAGAGCAGGATATCAAAGAAATTTAATGCGGCCGCTTCCACATGGATTAACACTTCTCCCACATCCGGAGTGGGTTTCGGCAATTCCACCCGTTGCAACGCCTCGCTCGGATTCGCCAGCGCTTGAACCTGCCACGTCCGCATGATGGATCCCCCCAACGCTTGATTTAACGCTTAAATGAAGCCGCTCCGTCATCCACACCAAAAACATGGCCGTTTAAAAAGGAGGCCTGATCACTGGCCAGAAAAACTACCACATTGGCCACTTCTTCCGGAGTTCCTGCCCGGCCTCTCATCTGTGCCTTTTGTATCTTGTTCCAAACATCCGGCCTCTCCCTCCACTCGCTTACAATGCCGGTATCGATCAAACCGGGAGCAATTCCGACCACCCGGATGTTAAAACGAGCCAAATCGAATGCCGCCGATTTTGTCATCATCACAACGGCCCCTTTACTGGCGTGGTAAGGAAAGCAGTGATGATCCGCCAGCCAGCCATAGATGGAGGCGGTGTTAATGATGACGCCTCCTGTTTCTTTCATCGCATTTCCCGCCGCTTTAATCCCGTAAAAAACCCCGTGTTGGTTAACCGCCACCGTTCGGTGATATTCTTCAACCGGCATATCGATCACACTATGTCGTTCATTTGATATGCCTGCATTATTGAACATAATGTCCAATTTTCCGTACCGCCCCACTGTTTGTCGGACAAGCGACTCCACGCTTTGAGCGGAAGAGGTATCCACAACCATACATGCGGCTTCCCCTCCCTGTTCTTTAATTACGGCGGCTGTCCTTTCTCCGGATTCCGGATTCACATCGGCAACCACCACTTTTGCCCCTTCTCGGGCAAATCGATGTGCTGTCGCACGGCCAATGCCGCTTCCACCCCCGGTTATGATCGCCACTTTATTCGACAGACTCATGTTTATCCCCCGTTTCACACGAGATACCGACCGGTTAGTATCCAACTATCATTATAGTTCCATATATACGTATATTCAAACTATTTGTTCGCGAGAGGGATGGTTCAGCCCCTAGCCCCAACTTCGAAAAGTGACTGTCCCCCTCCCACGAAAAAATGAAACTTTCACGCCCTAATTGGCAATTCCATTCAACAAGGTGTCGATATACGCCTTTACCAGCTCTTCATCTGCGACTGGCCCCTCCGGATCAAACCAGTTGTAACTCCAATTACACATTCCCAGGACGGCAAAAGTGACAAGATCCGCTTGCAAATTCGGCTTGAATTCTCCGTTTTTTATTCCCGATTCAATAATCGTTTGGATGTTCAACCGAAACTTCTTTCTCTTCTGTTTAATGATGCCCGCACTTTCCGGTTTTAGGTGCATCATTTCGCGAAAGAAAACCCGTGCCGAACGACCCGTTACTTTGATTTGTGTAATCAGCAGTTTAACGGTTTCAAATAGTTTGGTTTTCTGGTTCATACCTCGATTTTCGATGATTTGTTTCTGGAGATTGAGGAGTTCATCGATATACATCCGATGTATGTTCATCAGCAACTGTTCTTTTGAATCAAAATAATAATAAAAAGTCCCTTTGGTTACACCCAGCGCTTCCACCACATCCTGAATCGATGTTTCGCTGAACCCTTTCATCTCAAATAATTCAATGCTTTTTTCAATGATCTTCTTTTTCACATCCACTCCATGTTCCCCTTTCGCCTAATCCCATACCCCGGGTGCTGTATCAATGAGGATCATTATATAGAAATTTCTGGTGAAAAGAAAGCGGCAGATGTAACCTACCCTTGTTATGATCCTACCAAGCCGTAGCCCCGCCGTCCACCACCACTACTTGCCCCGTCATATAGGCGGCGGCAGGAGATGCCAAAAAGACGGCGACTCCCTTGATATCCTCCGGCCGGCCGAATCGCGCCATCGGAATGTGGGAGAGCATCTTTTCCTCAAACGCCTCCAAAAGGGGACGGGACATCTTGCTGGGAAACCATCCGGGAGCAATCGCATTCACCCGGATTCCGTAACGGGCCCAGCTGGTGGCCAAATCCTTGGTCATGGTGATGACGGCCCCTTTGCTGGAATGGTAACCGACGGTCTGAATGTAATCGGGGTGGCCGCCCACCAGCCCGGCAACGGAGGCGATATTGATGATCCGCCCTCCTTTTCCCTGGGTGATCATCCGCTTTCCCGCTGCCTGCGACATTAAGAAAACTCCTTTTACATTCACATCCATCACTCGCTCAAACTTGTCCAGCGGCATCTTTTCCGGGGGCGCCCCCCAAGTGGCTCCACTGTTGTTGATGACAATATCCACGCCGCCAAAAGTCTCCTCTGCTGCCGTCACCACCCGCTCCACCTCTTCCGGACAGGTGACGTCACAGGCCAGAGCCAGGGCTTGCCCCCCCTTTTCTTCAATTTCCGTTTTTACTTGTTGACATGCATCCAACTTCCGGGAGCACAAGACAACCTTTGCCCCGGCGTCCGCCAAGGCTTCGGCCATATACCGCCCCAGACCCCTTCCCCCTCCGGTGACAATCGCCGTTTTCCCATCCAGACGAAACAAATCCAGGATACTCAATGCCATTCACCCTTTCTGCCTAATTCCATTATCTGTCATATATTTGCCACAGGATAAAAGCACATGGACGGCTTACTAATCGGTTGAGGCAACCGTCCGGGAGCTAGGGCGTGTCTGAATAATCCGCAGGGTGAGACCCCGGGTCGGTATAGCTGTCTTCGTTTCGTTGCAAAAAGCGCATAGCGAGACCGGGAACGAAGTGACCCAGGCGAGACTTGTGCTCTGTGAGTGCAATGGCGAACCAAAAGCCACACCGACCCTCTCTTGTTCTTGCAGGAAATTAAATTACCTGACGGCCCTAGAGGGAAGGGAGAGCACTTGACCATCCCTCACCTCAACAAGTGAATTACTCGCACCGATTTCCCCGACGTAACGAAGAAGATCAACCTTCCCGTTTTTGACGAACCAACGACCGACGCGTGACTCTTCCAAAATGTCTGATGTCTTCTGTTTTTGGTTCCGTCCGAATTCCCGTACCAGCCATGCTGCATCGTCCAACTTCCAACCCCGTGTATCCATCCGCGACAGAATCGCAGCGGCACACAAGATATCTTCCAGAGATACATGTCCTTTTGATCCTGCACAGATGAAAGAAACGTCGTCGCAATCCGCCTCCTGCAACCATCGAGCGACTGAGGGTGCGTTTCGCAGGCAGCCGAGGAGAAGCCGGGATGCCGACTGGGCCTTTGCGATGGCCCGCGTCCCATTCGTGGTCAAAAAGACGATATCGTTCCCGCCTGTGTTCTCAGCAGTAAACTCATCGGGAAAAGGACCGAAATCGAATCCCTCAATCAGAAGCCCGTTCTCCTCTCCTCCGGTCCGCATCCGGGGCGAATTCAACCTTTTGCGCAGTTCTACGGCCTCCTCCATGCTGCCCACCGGAAATACACGCCGGGCACCGGCTTCTACAATCGCATAAAGCGTGGTGGTGGCCAGCAGTACATCGATCACTACAGCGATGCTCCCGGCCAATCGATCCGTGTCGATTTCCTCTTTTCGCATCCATACCCGAAGTTTTTTCATTCCATGGCTCCCCTCCTGCTCACTCCGCCGGTTCCTTGAGGTGGGTTGAAGGGCTCTAGGATCGACGAAGATACATTTGCCGGGTCAGCGGTGTGACAATTCGAGTTTGGCGATTGAGCGGCGATGAACCTCATCCGGACCATCAGCCAGACGAAGGGTTCGTGCCTGGGACCACATAAAAGCCAAGGGGAAGTCGTCACTCACTCCCGCTCCTCCATGGGCTTGAATCGCCCGATCAATCACACGCAGAGCCATGTTGGGAGCTACCACTTTGATCATCGCAATTTCCTGTTTGGCTACTTTGTTCCCCACCTTGTCCATCATATCGGCCACTTTCAAAGTCAACAGACGGGCTTGTTCGATCTCGATCCGGGAATCGGCGATCCACTCCCGGATTACTCCTTGTTCCGACAGCGGTTTACCGAAAGCAATCCGTTCCTTGACCCGGCGGACCATCAATTCCAACGCCCGCTCCGCCACGCCGATCAGGCGCATGCAGTGGTGTATCCGCCCCGGACCCAGACGCCCCTGTGCAATGGCAAACCCTTTTCCTTCTCCCCAGATGATGTTGGACTGGGACACGCGCACCTGATCGAACAAAATCTCCGCGTGTCCATGAGGAGCATCATCATAACCGAACACCGGGAGCATCCTTTCGATGCGGACCCCCGGTGTATCCAGGGGAACCAGAATCATCGAGTGCTGGGCGTGCCTCGGAGCATCCGGGTTGCTTTTCCCCATGACAATGGCCACTTTGCACCGTGGATCCCCCGCTCCGGAGGACCACCACTTGCGGCCGTGAATCACGTATTCGTCCCCGTCGGGGATAATGGTCGCCTCCATGTTGGTCGCATCGGAGGAAGCCACATCCGGTTCCGTCATGGAGAAACAGGAACGGATCTCTCCCGCGAGCAGCAGTTTCAGCCAGCGTGCTTTCTGCTCTTCGGTACCGTACCGTTCCAACACTTCCATGTTGCCTGTATCAGGAGCGGAACAGTTAAACACCTCGGGTGCGATAAAGGAACGGCCCATAATTTCACAAAGAGGGGCGTATTCCAGGTTGGTCAGTCCGCCTCCCCGTCTGCTGTCCGGCAAAAACAGATTCCAAAGCTCCGCTTTCTTCGCCTCCGCCTTCATCTCCTCCATCACCGGCGGAACCGACCATCGATTCCCCTCTCGCAATTGCTGGGCATAGACACTCTCGTTGGGATAAACGACCCTTTCCATAAACGACAGCAATTTCTCCCGCAGCTCGTTCACTTTATCCGAATAAGTGAAATTCATGAGAACCTCCCTTGGGATCGATCTCCTCGACCGATGATTGGCTGTGGATACGCCAATGGAGATGCTTTCCTTTCCCTTTCCTTTCATCATCGATTCATAACATACCGACCGGTTAGTATGTATATTACCACGATAGTGCAGACGATTCAAATGTTTTTGGTTATACCGCTCAGCGGGAAGCTTTCCGTTTTTTAAACACAGATATATCTTGCGCTATAATAATGACGAGGTGAAGGAAATGGACAAACAACAAACCGTTGACTCGAAATACATCCAGCAACATCTGGCGAATGAACGAACCTATTTGGCATGGATCAGAACAGCCTTGACGATCATGGGCATCGGCTATTTTTCTGCAAAGCTACACTTTTTGAGTACGATCTATTTCAAAGGCATCAGCGATCATATCGCTCAAATGATCGGCCAGGTATCCATCGGTATCGGTTTTGCTACCATCCTCTATGCAACCGTTAGTTACATGATAAAAAGAAAAAGAATTAATGAGCAAACCTTTGTATCCCCTTCTTACGGACTGATTGTATGGAGCTTCGCTGTTTTCACATTATGCATTCTCTTTTTGCTGTATTTAATTTATGTTTAGGCTGAATGGGTCAAATCGGATCAGTCACTACTTTTATGATCCTTAATTCATGATAAGGGCTTATAACATTAAAGAGATCTACCCCATAATTCACCTTTCCGTTTCTTTTACTTTGGTTTTAAAACGATGCCAGCTTCCTATAAGAAAAAACCTCCGCCGAATCGACGGAGGCTGACTGCTTGACTTAGTTTACGTAATCCTACTTTCTTATTGAAACCCCATTACTTCCTGTAAGGCTCCTTGAAACTCTTCACATGGACCAGGCGCGGTGCGCCTTTACCCATATCGATCCGGTACTCTTGTTGAATATCCGGTAAGGTTTTTTTCTCCACTTCGGCAGGTAAATCCAATTGGCAAACATAGTGTCCATCTTCAGGAACGATTCCTCCACCGGTGATTCCCGACGGTTCTTTTCCCGATTCGTTCAGCAAGCTGATGGACAGGATGCGGCCTTGTTCGTCGGACAGGCAGATCGCCTTCATCGGCATCTCCATCCTTTTCCTTAGATCTTGTTTCCAACCCAGTAGAATTGAACCGCGTAGGGTCCGGTGTTTCTTACCGACATAAAGTAAGTAGTTGAACCGTCAGCGTTCATTCGGACACCGGGATCCGACCAGCGAAGCTCGCTTCCGGAAGTGGTGGGCTGGACACCGATCACTTCCTGGCCAGGCCATCCCGACCAATGGAACCACCAGCGTGCACTCTGTCCCGGACTGAGGGAACTCGGACCGATTCTCCACCCCATACCCACTTTCCCCCTTTTTGTTTGCCGATTTCAAAGCCTAGTCATTCTTCAAACTCCATCCCTTTACCACTATGTCGATATCGCCTCCCCTCTTCACTAAGCCCACTTTATTCCAATCTGTTCGATTTTATCCCTCCTGATTTCACTTGACCTTTCAGTCATGCATCCGTGGCGAACCACATAAACAGCCAATGCTTGGACAACCACACCGGCCACCTTAATGCGATCATTAAAAAGGCATTCTAGCCAGTACCTGATACTGATTTGTATGGGAAACGATTTTGCAGTGCTGTTTCAATAAGACGTCATAAGTAATTTGCCACGTATGACTCTTGTGATCCTTCCGTCTGTTGGCGACAAAGTTATACCGACTCGTTGAATATATTTTAAACCCTTTTTCACTGCAATCGTTTAAAAACTCGGGACCTTCACCTATCGACCGGTCAGGAAATTTTACCGTTTTAAATATATCCTTTTTTGCCAGTATCGTTGCGCTAACCACACGATTGGAGTATTTGTTTTCATTTCCAGGACGCCGTATCAGTAATAGTTTTTTTTCTTTTAGATACATGAACATCGTCCGTTTACCCACAATATCCGCATTCGTCGATCGAAATGCCCGAAGACCTTCTCTAAGGTAATATGGAGAGTAATAATCATCATCGTCAAATTTGGCCACATATTTAAATCTGGCCTTTGTCACTCCGAAGTTTAAACACCGACCCAGAGATGTGGTTCCCGGAAGTTGATATACTCGTACGTTTCTATAACATTTCGCCAGGTTGATGTACTGATTTATGTCCATCCCGTCATGATTTAATATAATGATCAGTTCCTTATCTATAGCAATTTGTCTCTTATAATTGTTAAACAAATTGTGGACACATTGGGGGCGCTTTGTACATGTAATGATGGAAACCCCGTCGCTCCATTTTTTTTTCGACATCCCCATCTCCAAATGATCCCCTCCCATGGACTTCAGTAAGGCGAGTGTGTAGGAAAAACCCTTTATTCATTTGACAACCTCGTGATCATTTCGCTATTAAAAATCCCTTCGCTGCCTATATCATCACACACGAAGAGTTCTTTGGAGTTCTACAAATATTGTATCCTATGAATGGAATTTATTGGAGAGTCAGATGCACCAATGAAACTAGTTTTCCACTAATACACCGATGGATTTGCCGTCATGTTTTTATTAATCATCCGTACCATAGTAAAGGAGCATTTTTTGTTGAGGAGGTCGTCTGGTTGAATGCCACTTCACAAACGAACACCGGAGTTTCCATCATCACTTGCACAAAACGTGCATCGTATATCAACCATTTGTTTAATAATTACCATAGACAACGATGGCCCAATAAAGAGCTCATCATCATCTTGAACAAAGACTCCATCGCAATCGATCCATACAGGGAGACGGCCAAAAAATATAGGAATGTGTCTATTTACAGACTCCCGGAAAACGTAACGTTAGGGGAATGTTTAAATTTTGGAGTGAAGAGATCCAGGTACGGATATATAGCCAAGTTTGATGATGATGATTTTTATTCCCCTTTTTATCTGACAGATTATATGCAGATATCCAAAACCACCTATGCCGACATTATCGGGAAACGAACCCATTATGTTTGGCTTCAAGGACCACGTGTTTTAATCCTCCGCCAGGTCCGAAGCCCTTCTTTGCTTCCCGGTGCGACCCTTTTTATAAAAAAACAGGTTTTTAATAAAGTTCGCTTTCCAAATCGGAATGTAGGTGAAGACGACCAGTTTTGCAGAGACTGCAAGGCGAAAGGATTTAAGCTGGTCTCCGCGGGAAAGCACCATTTTGTAGCTGTCCGAAGGAAACATTCTCAAAACCACACATGGATCATCAGTGATAAAGAACTGCTATCGAGTAACCATACCAAAATTGTTGCTCGTATAAAGGGGGATAACGGTTAGCCGAAGAGATCGAGCGATGGGGGATTGTTTATTAGGAAGAGGAATGGTCGGCTTTTGATTCGCCTTTGTACTTCACAAAGCACCAGTCTCGTCTAGTACTACAGTTGCATTTGTACGAAGAGTGTATAGGAGCGTGGTTTGGTCGGGCTGGCGGGCTGTCTTCGATCTCTTGCAAAAAGCGCAAAGGATCGCAGCCATCCCACCACCCTCCCTTCTCACATCTGCACCTGCTCTTATAAGCACAACTGTAGTACTAGGGCCTGTCTGGTAAATCCGTAGGGCGAGATTCCGGGCCGGTATAGCTCGTTTCGTTGCAAAAAGCGCAAAGGCGCACCAAAAGCCATACCGACCCTCCCTTTTTCTCACGGAAAATTGAATCACCAGATACGCCCTAAGGCACTTCATTCCCGGTCTCGCTATGCTCTTTTTTGCAACGAAGCACCAACCTCGGATTTCATCCTCATTCATCGGACACATCCTAATTGCCCCGTGCTGGTACCAGCCATTTATCTTTCATACCAGTTTCTATACTTCTCCTGATATCTCTCCCCCCCTCTGTCCATCCACCCGACAGAACGCCTTCGCCCTCTTAACCGACGGGGTTGGAGGCTGTTTCCGACACCGACTGTTTGTTCATGAAGGCTTCCGGCTGATGCCATACTCGAATTTATCACCCGAACGTCCACTTTTTTCTTAATGGTCGGTTTCCTTTGAATGCCCCAGTATGAGTCCAGACTCCACTTATAGACCCGATTCTTACTGAGAAAGATACCGAAGGCGGCGGTATAAAGGACCAGACTGGTCAGGTTCATGTTTCCCGAGAGAATAAAGTTGACGTGCATAAACAGGCAAATGATAACGGAGGGAACAATCAGGAAACCGCCGATCAGAAACAACCCTAAGATGATTTGGGTGATCGGGATCATATAGTTGAACAACAGCAGATGATCCAGTACCACGTGCTGGATGAAATACTTATAAAATTCCGGTACATCAGGCAATGTCACGGCCTGTTCCAGATAGTCCTGCAGAAATATCCCCGGCTGACTGAACCATTCCTTTTCTGTAATCTTGGTCACTCCTGCCATCAACCATCCTACGCCGAACAAAATCCGCATCACTGTTACAAGAAATTGTACGATCCCACGTCCTTTACTTTCGGACTCTTCTGTTTTTTCATCCTCAAGGATATCCAATTCCAGTTCCACATGGACCGTTTGAGACGATTTCATCGTTTGTCGGCGGCCTCCTCCCGCTATTCTGCCGATCAAAAGTTTTTAATTTCAACCTTTCTTAAAATTATTAAACGTTGAAAAAGGGGATGTTTCATTCATCCATTTCAGCTTTTTCTTTGACGACTAAAGATCCACTCCAGTTAAGGAGTGGACCTTGGTATAGGGCTGGTAGGAATATACAACGATTAGGAAATATGTTCGACCGACGTTTTCTCCAGGAAACCCAGCAATTTTTCTACAAACTTTTCTGGCTGATCTTCTTGCACATAAGTAAGTGAATCTTCCACCGGTTCAAAGCATGCATTTGGAAAAATGCCAGATACTCTCTTACCGAGTTCAATAGGAAATAGTTTTTTATCATCCGTTCCCCAAATGATTAATACAGGTTTATCAAAGTAAGAAAGTTTTTGAGCGGCTTGAAGGGTAATGTCTGATGATATTCCATTAATCACTTTTACAAAATCTGAACGAACTCCTTTGTTTTCAACAAAATGGCGTAAATATAATTGATATATCAATTCTTTTGTTAGAGTATGAGACAGTAAACCTAACACCAATGACGACTTAACGAATGGTTTGAAGCGAAAGGATTGTGCCATCAGAAAAGTAAATCCGGGAACTTTCACCCCTATTTTTAAGAATGAAAAATGATTAGGTGGAAATATTTCAAAAGCATCTGAATTACAAAGTACTAATTTGGATACTCTCTCCGGGTGACACATTGTAAATGCTTGTGCGAATGCTCCACCTGTATCGTTACCTACTAAAATAACCTCTTTTAGATCTAATTCATCTAAAAACTGTTTAAGGATATCAGCAATACCCAAAGGTGACAAGTCGGCTGCACGCTTAAAAGGATGAGTATGAGCGCCTAATGGTAAATGTGGAACAATACAACGATAATGATTGGAGATCTTCTTCGTGACTTTCCTCCATGTGTTCCCATTAATCAAAAGACCGTGTAAAAAAACAATCGGCTGACCCGTACCTTGATCTGAATAATGGATGACGCCTAAATCGACACGTGCTACTTTCATGATGATGATCCCCCTTCAATATTCTTATTTGAAACCAATCATAACATACCGATGGTATGTTTAAAACCAAGTGTATGTACTTTCGCATTTTGTACATGTATTAACCCCGGATTGATTCATCATATAGGGTTATTTGTTACTTTATTACTCACTGATCTTGAGTTATAATTTCACTATGGGGAATAAATCACGTCGACAGGATTATGCCGAAACGACCAAAAAAGCTTTAATTTCTAGAGCTCGGTACTTATTTGCTACGGATGGGTTCGCAAACACTTCGATTGATGAAATTGTAAAACAGGAAAGATTGACAAAAGGAGCCCTTTATCATCATTTCAAAGATAAAAAACAGCTGTTTGAAACCGTAGTTGATGAGCTCATACAAGAAATAGTAGAACAAGCCTCGTCAGCGATCCATGCAGAGGATGACCCTTGGAAAAAAGCTTTAATCGGTTTGGACGCTTATTTAGATTGTTGTATTAATCAAGAATACCAGCGTATTGTTATTCAAGAAGCTCCCGTTGTTCTAGGTTGGATAAAATGGAAGGAAAAAGAAAAGAAGGGTGTAATGGGGCTGTTAACGATGCTCATTGAGTATCTGATGGAGGCGGGCCTGATTCGAAAGCAATCCGTGGAACTAGTGGCCCCGATCTTATTTGGAGCAATCACGGAGGCAGCGCTAGCGATTGCCCATTCAAACAATCCAATTGCAGCTCATCGACAAGCGAAGGGTATTTTAGAGAGGATCATTATGTCACTCTGATGTTGGGTGTCATCCTCTCTTTTTGCTTTTTATTAGATTTTTTTGCGAAGCCGACTCAAATCTACAGTGGTAATTCCAGGATGCGAAAGCAGCCGCGGAAGTGGACTGGGATGAGTTAGGGGGATGAGTTAGGGAGATGTGTTCGGTATTCGGTATGGTCGAGCATTACCCGGAAGTTGGGGAAGCAGCTCAAATAAAGGCTTGCGTAATAACGGTACTGACTCAAACTCCTACAGGCAGTACGGGAACGATGGTGGGAACGAGTACGGGAATTAAACCTTACTTTGCCTGTGGATATTTTCCGTCAGAGTCGTCTTGATTTTGATAAACAAGACGTTCCGATTGCGAAAGAGTCTCGATGCAAATCCGGGTCAAGAATTGCCCGATTACGGCCTGTGTAGCTGCAACACAATCACGCCAAGTTGTACCCAGCTCCGTGAACAAAGAATATTTACGTCGTCCGAAATTTTACGAGAGGCTACATAGAAATGAATACACCGCTTGGAAAGGCTTAAATTACCGTAAATGATATGGACGGGGCACCGTTTAGGTTATCGTTAACGTCGGAAAAGCGTCCTTATTCCTTTGTACACTGATTCCGTAATACTCATTACGCTCATCCATGGAAACCTGGGCAGGACTTACCTTTAATCGACGTGCCAGTTCCGCTTGACTCATCCCCCGATAAATTCGAATGGCGATCAGCATTTTTCCTAGACTGTATTCCACCCCGTTAAAATCGCCTTTCTTGATCCGTTCATACTGTAACACTTCCCCAGCCTTCTGCTCGTGAATTGCTATTCCTGGTGCCAACAGATTGTGTACTTCTTCATCCGAAAATCCTTTATCTTTAAGGTTTTTCTTTTGCTTCTCAATTGCTGACCGCTCTTCTTCCACCATCTTCTTTGTCCGTTTATATTCCTGCTCTGTTTTAATCATACTGTCACCCCCTTATCAGTTTTACAATACCTTTTCCAGTTCCAGCTCGCGTTTGACGAAAAAATTGTGGGAAAAGGTGGATTCGGGAAATTGAGGTGGATCATCCGTATGCGGGTACAGTTCCACTCGATGTTTGTGCCACATGAGGGGCTTTATGATTCCTTCTTCGTCTGGTTCCCGTTTTCGTATATCCCATACATCGCTCTTCGCAATTTGATTAAGCCTGTCATAAATCGAACCACTAGCGATTTCTCTGGCATCTGCTACATAATACCCATCAATGTCACCCGGCTCCGGTTTGTTTGTAACAAACGAACCATCTACGTAGATCTCTTCGATTTTTGCTTCCCAAAGATGACGCACTAGGATCTCCAGTTGATCAACCAAGTACATACGCCATTGGGAGTTGAAAGGATATCGACCAGTCCCGTGTACCAAGATAGACTGTCGTATTTGCTGCAAAGTCATTTTATGATCACCGAGCGGAAGCTTTCCCATCGAATCGAAGTGCATCTCCAGTTTGCGTATATTATACTGAAACTAATGATTAATTTGCAACTTAACGTTAATAATTAGGCAACACCCAATTTCGATTTATTCATATAGTTAAAGCAAATATACCATTCATTTCCATATCGATAACTATATACGAAAAAACCATCCTGCTCCATGCAAGATGGTTTTCTTGGTGCTGATGGAGGGATTCGAACCCCCGACCCCTTCATTACGAGTGAAGTGCTCTGCCAGCTGAGCTACATCAGCACGGATATGGATTTGGTGGAGGCGAGCGGAGTCGAACCGCTGTCCGAAGACATCGCCACGCCGGATTCTCCGAGCGCAGTCACCGTATTGAGGATTCGTTCATCGGACTGCCCGGTGACAGGCGTTCCGAAGGACTAGCCATCTTAAGTTCGCCTCACGGTCGACGGCATGCCGATCGGCTAGCCCGCTGAAATTTGAGACCCGAACTCGCCACACGGGCGATGGAGAGACGGATCCTGGCCGGCTAAATTAGGCAGCCAGAGCGTAGTTTTCTTGTTTGCCAGTTACATTTAGGCAATCCGCGTTTTTGACGAAGGACGCAGCCCCTCGGCTCGCTACCGACGCTCGAACTGTCTCCGTCGAATCCCAAAACGCCCCCGGGATTTTGACGAATATTAAGCGTCAACGGAATCCATTATATCAACCATACCCCCAAAAGTAAAGAGGGAAATAACGAAAAAACCTTCCAATCAGCCGCGCATGCGCTCCTTCAGCTGACGGCGGATCTCCCGGTCCGCATCCCGTTTGGCGACGGCCTGCCGCTTGTCGTGCAGCTTTTTCCCTTTGGCAAGCGCCAGTTGGACCTTGGCAAAGCCGTTTCTCAGATGCAGATCCAACGGGACCAATGTATACCCTTTTTGCTGGGTCAATCCGATCAGCTTGGCGATTTCGCGGTTATGCAGGAGCAGCTTGCGGGTGCGGGTGGGATCGTGATTAAACCGGTTTCCCTGCTCAAAGGGGCTGATGTGCATATTAAGCAGGAACACTTCCCCTTTATTGATCAGGGCGTAACTGTCTTTTAAATTGACCCGCCCCTGGCGGATCGATTTGATTTCCGTCCCGGTGAGCACAATGCCGGCCTCAAACGTGTCTTCGACATGGTACTCATGCAGGGCTTTTTTATTGCGCGCCACCACTTTGGCACCTTTTTTACCGGACATTGGCTCACCCCCGTTTGTAGAAAAACTGCATCTTTTATTATACCAACAAACGAGGGTTCGGGTCAATGACGTCCGTACCGCTTATGATTGGGATCTTCGGCGTTTATCCCGGGTTTTCCCCCTTCGCCGCTTCCGCTTGGTTCCGTCTGCCTTGCCGTTCGCCTTATTGGATGCCTTGGTCGTTTTGCGGCGCCCGTTTGCCGGCTTCGCCTTGGCCTCTTTGGCCTTTTTGGGAGCGGGTCGGGGACGATGCCGCTTGCGCTCCGGCAGTGCCTCCCCATCTTCTTCCACCAGTTCAAAGTCCACTTTGTGTTCATCCAGATTGACCCCGGTCACCTTAACAGTGACCGCATCTCCGATGTTGTACCGCTTGCCGGTGCGTTCCCCTGTCATGGAATAGGTGGCCTCGTCAAAGTGATAATAATCATCGGTCATGTAACTGACATGGACCATCCCTTCCACCGTGTTTTCCAACTCGATAAACACGCCGAAGGAAGTGACGCTGCTGATGATCCCTTCGAAGGTTTCCCCCACTTTATCCTGCATGAATTCCGCTTTTTTGAGATCGTTGGTATCCCGCTCCGCGTCAATGGCCAAACGCTCCCGTTCGGAGGAATGCTTGGCGGCTTCCGGGAGCCACTCCTTCCACTCTGCTTTGCGGTCCCCCGACATGTCCTCTCCCTTTTCAAAGGTTTCCCGCATGATGCGATGAATCACCAGATCCGGATAGCGGCGGATCGGCGAGGTGAAGTGGGAGTAAAACGGAGCCGCCAGCCCAAAATGACCCAGGCAGTCGGGGGAATACTTGGCCTGCTGCATGGAACGCAACATCACGGTACTGATCACCGTTTCCTCCGGTTTTCCTTCCACTTTCTCCAACAGCTGCTGCAATACCCGGGGCTTGATGTCGCTGGCACGCCCCTTTGCCGTATAACCGAACAGGGTGATGAATTCAAAGAAAGATTGTAGCTTGTCCGGGTCCGGATGCTCGTGGATCCGATATAAGAACGGGATCTTCGCTTTGTAAAAATGTTCGGAGACGGTCTCGTTAGCAGCCAGCATAAATTCTTCGATCAACATCTCGGCCACCGTGCGCGGCCGTTTCACGATGTCGATCGGTTTTCCCTGCTCGTCGACGATGATTTTTGCCTCTGAGAAGTTGAAATCGATCGCTCCCCGGTTAAACCGTCGCTGCCGTAGGATCTCCGACAGTTTGTTCATCAGCCGGAAATCATCCACCAAGGGTTGGTACTGCTCGATTAAGGCTTCGTCCTTGTCCACCAAAATCTTTTTTACATCACTGTATGTCATACGTTCATCCGTACGGATCACACTGGGATAGATCGCATGCCGCACCACATTGCCCTTGCCGTCCATCTCCATGTCGCAAGTCAGGGTCAGCCGATCCACCTGGGGATTCAGGCTGCAAATGCCGTTGGAAAGGCGCTGCGGTAACATGGGGATCACCCGGTCCACCAAGTAGACACTGGTGCCGCGCTCATACGCTTCCCGATCCAGGGCGCTTCCCGCTTTTACATAGTGACTCACATCGGCAATGTGGACCCCCAGGCGAATATTGCCGTTTTCCAACCGCTCCACAGAAACGGCGTCATCCAAATCCTTGGCATCCGCCCCGTCGATGGTCACCATGCGCCGGTTTCGCAAGTCCTGCCGACCACGGATCTCCTCTTCGGAAATGGTGTCGGGAACACGTTCCGCTTCTGCCAGCACATCCTCCGGAAACGCTTCGGGCAGTTGGTACTTGCGGATAACCGAGAGAATATCCACTCCCGGATCTCCCTTATGCCCCAACACTTCAACCACTTGCCCTTCCGCACTTTTGCGGCCGTTTGGATACCGGACGATCCGCGCGACCACCTTATCCCCTTCGCGGGCCTTGCCTTTGGCTTCTTTCGGAATGAAGATGTCATTGGGCAGACGCTTATCGTCAGCCATGACAAAACCGAAATGTTTGGAATCCGTATAAGTCCCCACCACTTGGGTGCGCCCCCGTTTCAGGATGCGGACCACTTCCCCCTCGGGCCGGCGTCCATCCTTTTGGTGGTTGTGGATCCGAGCCAGCACGGTGTCGGAGTCCATGGCCCCGTTCATATCATTGCCATGGATAAACACGTCAAAATCATAAGGCATGCCTTCCTCGGGAATGACAAAACCAAACCCTTTGGCATTGCCCTGCAACCGACCCCTGACCAGATTCAACCGCTCCGGCACGCCGTAGCGGTCCGTACGGGTTTTCACGATCTTCCCTTCTTCCTCCAACCGATGCAAAAGAGCCTGGAACCGGTCTTGCTCGGCAGACCATTCTAATTGAAAGGTCTGCAACAACTCTTCCGCCGTCAGAGGCTTATATGCTTTTTTTAACATGAACTCGATCAGTTCTCTCTCATCAATCACAGGTAAACTCCTTTCTTCTTCCGGAAACAACCGTGCTTTCCAAGTCGGCAACCCGCTTAACAAAAGCGTCGATCTCCCGGAACAACCGCTCCCGTTCTTTGTCCAAGGTGATGATATGGCTGGACTTTTCAAACCAACGGATCTGTTT
Source organism: Desmospora profundinema (assembly GCF_031454155.1). GTDB lineage: Bacteria > Bacillota > Bacilli > Thermoactinomycetales > DSM-45169 > Desmospora > Desmospora profundinema. The sequence goes on along the minus strand of NZ_JAVDQG010000003.1, from coordinate 351,066 downwards.
GTCCCCGGAAGCAATCGTGTTATATATGTAAGACGCGCTGCGGGGGAAAACCGTTTCGTCTTTTTCCGCTTGTATGATCAAAGCTGGTGCTTTTACCTCATGCAATCCCTTACAAACATGGCGGATCAGTCGCTTTAGGCTGGAAACGCTTTTCAGCGGTGTCCGGTCGTAAGGAACCAGATATTCCTCGATATGAGCGGGTTTGGTCCTTCTACGCTTCAGATAGGGGATCACCCACCGTACCACGTCGACGATAAGGGTCCGCTTGTCCTTCAGCCATACCGGAGCACACAAGGAAACGATCCCGTCCAGTTCTTCCTCTCTTGCCAGGTTGAGCGCCAGGGCTCCGCCCATGGACAACCCCACCGCCACCACCCGTTCACATTTTTCTTTACGCAATCGTTGGTACGCTTCGCGCACGGCTTGCCACCAATCGGGCCAGGCAGTCTCGACCATCTCCTCCGGCGACGTGCCGTGTCCCGGAAGCAACGGGCAATAAACCGTGTATCCCCGTTGCTTCAAATATTGGCCTAACGGACGCATTTCCGACGGCGTTCCGGTAAAGCCGTGGATCAATAATATTCCGATTGCGCCTCCCGGATAAAAAAAAGGATCCGGTGAACGGCGTTGAATCCTCATCAAGCGTCGGCCTCCCATTTGCACGGGCCACCTTTATCCCCATTCAAAATCCGGGAGAAGAGGCACCCTTCTCATTGTTTACAAAAGCCCGTTCCGATAATCACCTGAAGGGGCCCGATTCCTTTAAGGGTATCACAGAAAAGCTTGGAAACGAAAGGAGGAACCGTTTGATCTTACCGGACAGGATCCCCCTCTTCACATGTTACCATGAAGGTAGATATCCATTACGCTGAAAAAGGGGGGCCAAGGATGAAAATCATGCGAGTGAAGCGTTTCCCCTCGTTATTATCGCCATCCAACCAGATGAGGGTCATGTTGTACGAGCTGTTCATCGTTATGGCCACATTTACGTACGCCATTCTCCTGATCAGCGACTGGTTCGATGTCCAACACGAAAAAACGTGGTTCAATCCGGAACGGATGTTATGGATTGACCGCATGTTCCTGATTTGGTTTGCCGTCGATTTTATCATCCGTTTGATCCGCACATCAAACAGAGGCTTGTTTGTCAAGCACAACTGGTTCGATATACTGGCCATGATCCCTTTTGATTCCTCTTTCCGTATCTTTCGGTTACTGCGGGTGGTGCGCCTCATTCGCCTGATCCGTATGTCTTCCTTCATGTGGGGCTTTTTTCGTTCAGTCCAGATACGGGTATCTCTGTTAGTGGCGGTAGTCATCATTTTGTGGGGGGCAAGCGGTTTTTACTTATTGGAAGGAGCTCTTAATGAAGGGATCCACAGTTATCTGGACGCCGTCTGGTGGGCGATTGTCACCACGACGACTGTCGGATACGGGGATATCTTCCCAGTCACCTTCGGGGGACGAATGATCGCCATCGTTCTGATGATGACCGGCATTGGCTTGATCGGTTCAGTCACAGCCAGCGTCGCCTCTCACTTTATCCAAGTGTACCAGCGAAAACCGGAGCAGGAAAAAGGAACGAATCCGCGCAATCAGGTAACAGAAGCGATCCGGAAACAGGCCCATGGGCATCTGGACCGTCTGGAACACCTGTCTGACGAGGAGTATCAAAGCTTTCTGCGCTTGTTGAATCAATTGCGTCAGGAGAGGGGCTAACCCACTTTCCAACACCTTGGTCCTACGAACGTTGTTTAGTGCCAATCCGCTTCCTTTTCTTCGTAATCCGGAAGCGACAAAAATGAAAACACCTCCTGATAGACTCGATCCCGTTCTGGTCCGACACAAATCAAATGCCGGGATTGGGGGAGAATCACCATTTTTTTCTCCTGAACCGTAAGACGATCGTAGATTTCTTTTGCCCCTTTGGGATGAGCAATATCGTCTCTGGCACCCTGGATGATCAGGGTGGGTTTGGAAAGACGGCCGTATACGGGTTTTGTCGCACGCAATAATCGGTGCATTTCATGGACGGAACGGACAGAGGCACGGGAATAGCGTCGGATATAGCTCCTTAAATACGGACGGTGCGTTCCGTTTGCCCGGTTTTTGATTCCGTTTGCTACCCCGCAGAACCACTCCAGCGCGTTGGGAAAGACAGGAGGCGCCATTAACACCAGCCGCTTTACGGAATGATTCTGATCCGATAAAAGGACGGCGATCAACGCTCCCATCGAGAAGCCGATGACAGTCACCTGGCTGCTGATTCTATTCAATTCAGACAAATTCCGTTCTGCGGTGTCCACCCAGTCCTCCCAAGTCGTCTGGCGCATCTGACTCCGGCCGCCTTGGTGCCCCGCCAGCACCGGACATCGGACCCACCCGCCCTTCTCTTTCATCCGGCGCGGCAACTCCCCGAAATCTTCCGCAGAACCGGTAAATCCATGCAACAGCAGATACCCCTCCATGATCCGGACTCCTCCTTCTTCAGTTTGAACGGTATTAAAAAAACAGCTGGGCTTCCCCCGCTGTTCTTTGTGTCCCCGAAGGTACGTTCCGTGTATCCACGGCTCCTATCGCCACGAAACACAGAGAATATCGGTGTCCAGTATCCATTTTCAGATCAGATAAAATAACCGGCCAGCAAAGTAAGGACCATAAACAAAATGGCCAATGCCACAGTAATTTTACTCAAAAGCGCGTCAATACCACGGGCTTTTGTTTTTCCCATCAATTGCTCGGCTCCACCGCCGATCGCACCGGACAGACCGGCACTACGGCCCGTTTGCAGCAACACGACAACAATGAGAGCGAGACTGACAATGGCAAGTAAGATATCCACGGCGAGTTGCATATCGGCAATCACCTCCCAACGGCGATAACGACAATTTCACAGATGTTACTCTACCACAACCTACCGCCATTTTCAAGGTAAACGGCATCCAGGGACTACAGGAATAAAAAACCGCCGGACAGAAGCCGGCGGGAAGACCAGTCATCCACGCAGATTATAGAAAGCCTGCGCCCCCGGGTAGCGGGCGGTCTCTTCCAGATTTTCTTCGATCCGGAGCAGTTGGTTGTATTTGGCCACACGATCGGTGCGGGACGGCGCTCCGGTCTTAATCTGCCCGGCTCCGGTGGCGACGGCGATATCTGCGATGGTCGTATCTTCCGTTTCGCCGGAACGGTGGGAAATCACCGCCGTGTAGCCGGCTTGTTTCGCCATCTCGACAGCGTCGAAGGTTTCCGTGAGGGTTCCGATCTGGTTTACTTTAACCAGGATGGAGTTGCCCACTCCCTTGGCAATTCCATCAGCCAAACGGACGGTGTTGGTGACGAACAAGTCGTCGCCCACCAGCTGTACACGGTCGCCCAGCCGCTGTGTCAGCAGCTTCCAGCCATCCCAGTCATCTTCGGACAACCCATCCTCGATGGAGATGATCGGGTATTTGTTGACCAGCTCTTCGTAGTAGGCCACCATTTCTTCAGCGGTTTTGCTTACACCCTCCCCTTCCAGGTGATAGGAGCCGTCCCGGTACAGTTCGGTGGCAGCCACATCCAATGCTAATTTTACCTCTTCACCCGGCTTGTATCCGGCCCGCTCAATCGCCTTTACAATGGTGGACAGTGCTTCCTCGTTGGAAGAAAGATCAGGCGCAAATCCGCCTTCGTCCCCGACGGAAGTGGACAAGCCTTTTTCTTTTAATACAGCCTTCAGACTGTGAAACACCTCGGTCCCCATGCGCAGTCCTTCGCGGAAATCAGAAGCACCGACGGGCATAACCATAAACTCTTGAATGTCGACATTGTTGTCGGCATGCTCCCCACCGTTTAAGATATTCATCATCGGAACCGGCAAGGTTTTGGCGTTGACTCCGCCCAGATAGGCGTAGAGAGGAACATTAAGGGCATCCGCCGCGGCCCGTGCCACAGCCATCGATACACCCAAAATGGCGTTGGCGCCCAGATTGCCTTTGTTGGGAGTTCCGTCCAACTCGATTAAAGTCTGATCGATCCCCGCTTGATCCAGGGCATCCATCCCCTCCAACCGGGGAGCGATGGCTTCGTTCACATTTTGGACGGCTTTCAGCACACCCTTCCCGAGGTACCGCTCTTTATCCCCATCCCTCAGTTCCACGGCTTCATGGGCACCGGTTGAGGCACCGGAAGGAACGATCGCTCGGCCTAACGCGCCGGATAACAGAGAAACTTCCACTTCCACCGTGGGGTTCCCCCTGGAGTCAAGCACTTCCCTTGCGTATACATCTTGGATGATGGTCATTGGTTATTTCCTCCTTTGCAGATTCACTTTTGGATCAGCGTTTGACCGGTCATTTCTTCCGGCTGCTCCAAACCCAGTAAGGCCAGCAGAGTGGGAGCCACATCGGCCAGAATTCCCTCATCCCGGAGCCGGACATCGGAACGGGTCACGATGCAGGGGACCGGATATGTCGTATGGGCTGTATAGGGTTGGTCATTCTCGTCGCGAACCTTGTCGGCATTGCCATGATCGGCGATGATAACGGCCGTGCCTCCTTGCTCATGGATGGCGTCCACCACCCGGCCCAGACAGGTATCCACCACTTCCACCGCCCGGATGGTGGGCTCCAGCAGACCGGAGTGGCCCACCATGTCAGGGTTGGCGAAATTTAAGATGATAGTGTCATGTTTACCCGCCTCGATTTCCTTGACCAAGGCGTCCGTCACTTCAAAGGCGCTCATCTCCGGCTTCAAATCGTAGGTATCCACCTTGGGAGAGTCGATCAGAATACGCTCTTCCCCGGGGAACGGTTCTTCCCTGCCCCCGCTGAAGAAAAAGGTGACATGGGGATACTTCTCCGTCTCTGCGATTCGAAGCTGCTTCAGCCTGTTTTGGGCAATCACTTCCCCATAAGTATTGTCCAGATCAGTCGGTTTGTAGGCGACATATCCATCGACGGACTCACTGAACTTGGTCAGGCAGACATAGTACAGATTCTCCGGCTTTTTCTCCCCGCGGTCAAACCCGCGGAAATCGTCGTTGGTGAAGGCCAACGAAATCTGGATGGCCCGGTCGGGGCGAAAATTGTAAAAAATGACCGCATCCCCGCTCCGGATCAAGCCGACAGGCTCGTCCTGGTCGTCGACGATCACAGTGGGCATGACAAATTCGTCATACAAACTCTTCTCATATGATTCCTTTACTGCCTCCAGCGGATCGCGGTAGCGGGGTCCGTCCCCGTACACCATCGCCCGGTACGCCTTTTCTGTCCGTTCCCAACGGTTGTCCCGGTCCATCGCGTAATAACGCCCCTGGACGGTGGCGATCCGCCCGACGCCCACTTCCTTCATTTTGTCGGACAACTGTTGGATATAGTCCATACCGGAATCGGGTGAGACATCCCGTCCATCCAGAAAAGCGTGGACACAGACATCCTCCACCTTCTCTTTGGCCGCCAGCTCCAGCAAGGCATAGAGGTGATCGATATGGCTGTGGACGCCCCCGTCCGACAGCAGGCCATACAGGTGGAGCGTTCGTTTCTTTTCCTTGACATGACGAATGGCACCGAGGAAGGTTTCATTTTTGAAAAACTCCCCCTCCTCAATCGATTTGCCGACACGGGTGAGGTCCTGATATACGATCCGTCCGGAACCGATATTCAAGTGGCCCACTTCGGAATTACCCATCTGCCCCTCCGGCAGCCCCACGGCTTCACCGGAAGCGCGTAAGGTGGTGTGGGGATATTGGTCCCACAGCTGGTCAAAGCGGGGCTTTTCCGCTTGAGCCACCGCATTTCCCCGGGTTTCATCCCGCAGGGCGAACCCATCCAGGATGATCAGAGCGACAGGTTTTTCTCCGCTCATGGAGCATTCCCCCGGCGAGCAGCGGCATCTACCAACTGGCCGAAAGATTCCGGATCCAGGCTGGCCCCGCCAACCAGTGCGCCATCAATATCATCCATTTGCAGCAGCTCGTCGATATTGGCCGGTTTGACACTGCCTCCATACAAGATGCGAACCTGGTTGGCCACCTGTTGGTCAAACTGATCGGCCAATATGCGGCGAATAAAGGCGACAACATCCTGAGCGTCCTCCGCCGTGGCGGACCGCCCGGTTCCGATGGCCCAAACCGGTTCGTAAGCGACGATCACACGAGCCATCTCCTTCGAGGAGAGTTCCTGCACCGCCTCCACCGTTTGCTTACGGACAATCTCTTGCGTCCGGCCGTCTTCCCGCTCTTCGATCGTTTCCCCCACACATAAAATGGGTACCAGATCATGGGCCAAAGCGGCTCTCACTTTGTTTCGAACCGATTCATCGGTCTCTCCGAATAAGGTGCGCCGTTCCGAATGGCCGACGATGACATAAGGAACACCCAGATCCCGAAGCATGGAGGGACTTACTTCACCGGTAAACGCCCCCTGTTCTTCCCAATGCATGTTTTGTGCGCCGATCCCGATAGAAGAGTTTTCCGTCCCTTCTACCAATGCCGGCAAAGTGAGGAAAGGTCCGCACAAAACCGTCTCCACTCCGTTTTTCTCCCCGACGGTACGAAACGCTTCCAGGTAATCCAGGGATTCCGAAATCGTTTTATGCATCTTCCAGTTGCCTGCGATGACGGGTATACGCATGAAAAGTTTCACCTACTTCAATCTTTATCGTTGAGTGCTGCCACTCCAGGCAGTGTCTTGCCTTCCATCAATTCCAGAGAAGCGCCCCCGCCGGTGGAAATGTGGCCCACCCGCTCGGACAGGCCCGCCTTGGCGATGGCCGCTGCGGAATCTCCTCCCCCGATGATCGACAGCCCATCGGAATCGGCGACGGCTTGGGCAATGGCAAACGTCCCTTCCGCAAAGCGATCGAATTCAAACACACCCAGGGGACCGTTCCAGATGACCAAGCGGGAATCGGCGATGATCTGTGCAAACCGCTCACGGGTCTTCGGTCCAATATCCATCCCCTGCATGTCCTTCGGGATGGCGTCAACGGCCACCGTCTCCGCCCGGGCGTCGGGGGAAAATTCGTCGGTTACCACGATGTCTTCCGGAAGGAGTAGGTTCACTCCTTTTGCTTCTGCTTGGTTCATAAATTCCCGAGCCAGATCGATTTTATCCGGTTCCAACAAGGACTGTCCGATCTCCAACCCTTTTGCCTTGAGAAAGGTATAGGACAATCCACCGCCGATCAGCAGATGATCCACTTTTTCCAGCAGGTTTTCGATCACACCGATTTTGTCCTTCACCTTGGCTCCACCGATGATAGCAGTGAAAGGACGCTCCGGGTTTTCCAAGGCGCGCCCCAATGTGGAGAGCTCCTGTTCCATCAGAAATCCCGCCACTGCCGGAAGATGCTGCGCAATGCCAGCCGTGGAGGCGTGCGCCCGGTGTGCGGCACCAAAGGCGTCATTCACATACAGGTCCGCCAGGCGGGCAAACGACTGAGACAAATCGGGGTCGTTCTTTTCTTCACCCGGATAGAAGCGGACATTTTCCAGGAGCAGAACCTCTCCTTCTTTCAATCGGGCCACTTGTTCTTCCACCGCTTCACCCACCGCTTCCGAAGCTTGTGCCACCGGTTGGCCCAACAGCTCCGACAGGCGGCGGGAAACCGGGGCAAGCCGCAATTCCTCCACTACTTCTCCTTTGGGACGGCCCAAGTGGCTTGCCAGGATCACTTTGGCCCCCCTCTGGGATAGATCCCGAATGGTAGGCAAGGCCGCCCGGATCCGGTTGTCATCGGTGATGCGGCCATCTTCCAGGGGAACGTTGAAATCTACACGGCAAAATACACGCTTGCCTCTTACATCCACATCTCGGATCGACCGTTTATTCACGCATCCAACCTCCTCGGCATGAGAAAGAGGAGAGTAGCTGCTCCCCCCTTCTTCCCCTTTATTCTAGACTTAGAGACCCTTCTTGGCAATGTAGCCGATCAGGTCGACGACACGGTTGGAGAAGCCCCACTCGTTGTCATACCATGCCACCACTTTCACCATGTTGCCGTCCTGGATCATGGTGGAAAGGCCGTCCACAATGGAGCTGTGGCTGTCTCCGTTATAATCCTTGGACACCAGCGGCTCATCAGAGAAGCCCATCACCCCTTTAAGCGTCCCTTCCGCTTCCTGATGCAGCGCCTTGTTAACCGCGTCCACTGTCACTTCCTGATCCAACTCCGCTACAAAATCGACCACAGACACATTGGAGGTGGGAACCCGCATGGCAAAACCGTTCAGCTTCCCTTTCAGCTCAGGCAGTACTTTGGCTACAGCCTGTGCGGCGCCCGTGGTGGTGGGAATGATGGATTCGGCAGCAGCCCGAGCCCGGCGCAGATCTTTATGAGGCAGGTCCAACAGTTGTTGATCGTTGGTGTAGGAGTGAACCGTAGTCATCAAACCGCGGCGTACACCAAATTTTTCATGCAACACCTTCACAACCGGCGAGAGGCAGTTGGTGGTGCAGGATGCATTAGAAATCACGTGATGGGAAGCGGGATCGTATTTATCCTGGTTCACCCCCATCACCACCGTCAGGTCTTCATCTTTGGCCGGAGCGGAAATGATTACTTTCTTGGCGCCGGCTTGGCGGTGTTTGTCTGCATCTTCTTTTTTGGTAAAGCGTCCGGTGGATTCCACCACAATTTCCACACCGAGATCTCCCCAAGGCAACTTTGCCGGGTCGCGCTCAGCCAATACCTTCACTTCGCGGCCGTCTACCATCAGACCGTTTGCCGTGATTTCGACGGATGCATTCAATTTGCCGTGAATGGAATCATACTTCAACAAGTGTGCCAATGTCTGGGCGTCGGTCAGGTCATTGATCGCCACCACTTCCACTTCCGGGTTGTTCATTGCGATGCGAAAGACTGCACGACCAATGCGTCCAAAGCCGTTAATGCCGATTTTGGTTGCCATGATGATCCCTCCATGATGATAGGTTTAATTTGAATCGCCCCGGTTGGGACGGGGTTTATACACGCGTCTCGCTATGCACGGCTAATACTACAGTTGCATTTGTATGAAGAGTGTATATGAGCGTGGTTGGTCGGGCTGGCGGGCTGTCTTCGATCTCTTGCAAAAAGCGCAAAGGATCGCAGCCATCCCACCGCCCTCCCTTCTCACATCTGCACCTGCTCTTATAGGTACAACCGTAGCGCTAGCACAAGTCTCGCCTCGGTCACTTCGTTCCCAGGTCTCGCTATGCCAAAATCGTGCGGGCGGCGGCCTCGTCGGTGATCAAGGTGTCTTTCCCCACTACCGGACAGATGGCGGCCACCGCTTCCGCTTTACTGGTTCCGCCGGCGACAGCCAATGTATAATCCACCCGGTCGAGATCGTCCACATGAAGCCCGATGCTGCGACCGCGGTGGACGATCTCTCCATCTCGATTGAAATAATGGCCGAATGCTTCTCCGACCGCTCCTTTTTGTTCCAACCGTTCCAGCAGACGGGTGTCCGATTTCCTTCGGGTAGCCATGGCTCTAGCATCTCCGATCCCGTGGACCACAATGCGGGCAGAGCGTACCAGCTCCAGTGCTTCCTGAATATGAGGCTCACGAATCAATGTTTCATACGCATCGTCGCTCAGCTGATCGGGAACATGCATCAAACGGTAGGATCCCCCTGCTTTTTGCGCCATCAGGGAGGCGATGTAGTTAGCCTCCAACTCCACCGCTTCCCCTAACCCACCACGAGCGGGGACAAAAGTGGTCTCCTTCAGTCCGGGAGATGCTGTCATCATATCGGCCACAGCCGCCACTGTCGTCCCTCCAGCCACGGCGACCACCTGATTTGGACGGGCCAACTGCTTCAACAGGCGAGCGCCTGCCCGCCCCATTTCATGCTTCACCCAGTCGGATCGATCCGCATCACCGGGTACGATGACCACCCGCTTCAACCCCAGTAAGCGGCATAACCGTTCTTCCAATTCTGTTAATCCGAACAGGTCTTTAATCAGGGGCTCCATCTCCGCCACCAGCTCCATACCGGCAGCGGTCAGTTGCATTCCCACCGCTTCGATACGGATCAAACCCTGATCCTGCAGAAACTCCACCTCACTCCGCAAGACCCGCTCGGTATACCCCAATGCGGAAGCAAGGCTGCGTCTGCCGACCGGCTGCATCAGTTGAAGATGACGGAGAATCTCGTACCGCTTACGCATCGTGTTCAGTAAATCCGGAAGCAATTGACTTTGCAGATCCAATATCTTTTTCATATTCCCCTCCGGGACATTTTATGTCCCACGTAGCAAAATTCGTCCCATCCGGGCCAAAAAAAGAGAAAATCTGCTTCACCCTGATTGTATCGAATGGGATTTCGTTTGACAAGAATCATTTGTCCCTCACCGCAGAAGCAGATTTTGATTTTACTTAATCGGAGAAGCGCCGTCGCGCTTTAGAAGAGGGAATCCCCAACTCTTCTCTGTATTTGGCCACGGTTCGCCGAGAGATGCGCACCCCTTCCTGCTGTAGTTGTTCCGCGATCCGTTGGTCGGATAGGGGGGCTGTTTTCCGTTCGCCTTCGATCATCCGTGTGATGGTATCTTTTACACTTTGGGCAGAAGTATTCCCGCCACCCTCCGTAGAGACGCCAGATGGAAAAAAGTAACGGAAAGGGAATAAACCACGGGGGGTTTGCATGGTTTTCTGCTGAGTGGCACGGCTTACCGTTGATTCGTGCAAATCCAGGGAATCCGCCACTTGTTTGAGAGTGAGGGGTTTTAACCGGGAGATTCCGTGCTTGAAAAATGCCTGTTGTTCATCCACGATCGCCTGTGCTACCCGCTGCAAAGTCTGATGCCGCTGTTCCACGCTTTTCATCAGCCACATCGCCGATTGCAGCCGGCTTTTAATGTATGGCAGCGCCTGGCGGGCTTCTTCATCCTGCCGCCGCAAAAAATGTTCATAATGGGTGCTGATGCCCAAACGGGGCATCCCGCCCTGATTTACCGTCACGCGATAGGTTCCGTCCACTTCTTCCACCGTGACGTCGGGTAAAAGATAACGCGATTCCAGCCTCCCGAAGGCCAAGCCGGGGCGGGGGTTCAACGTTTGGATGTGATCTGCCGCCTTCTGCACGGACTCCAGATCACATCCCAGTGCTTTCGCCACTTGCCGGTGTCGGCCGGCTGCAATATCGTCCAAATGGGCATCCACGATCGCCAACGCAATCGGGTTGGGATCGGGCTTTCGAATGAGTTGCAGCTGCAGACACTCGGATAACGATCGCGCCCCCACCCCGGCCGGCTCCATCGACTGCAATACGTCCAAACAGGCTTGAACCTCTTCCATATCACAATTAAAGCGCTTACATATTAGTTCCGGTTCCAACACCAGATAACCCTGTTCATCCAAATTTCCGATCAGGTAGCGAACCACTCGCGCCTTTGCCCGATCCAGCGTCAACAATCGAAGCTGGCTTTCCAACTCATCGGATAACGTGTTCTCTCTTGCAGGAGCAGATTCCCAGCGCCGGTCCTCGTCATCAGATCGAACCGGACCGCCCGCGGGCGCTCCCCCGCCCCGCCAGTATTCGGCCCACGCCAAAATCTCTTCCCCAGTTCCCCCCTCTACTTCCAGTACCGGGTTTTCCAATGCTTGTTCCTGTAAGAACTGAACCAACTCGGTGGCGGAATATTGCAAGACCTGGATAGCCTGACGCAATTCAGGCGTCATCGCCAATTTCATCCTTTGCTCTTGAACCAGGCCATATCCCATCGACAATGCCATTTCTCCGTCACCTCCGTCTGATTCATTATATGCACTGCCAGCACTATTTTCGCCTGGGTACTTTCTTTCCCGGGCGTGATGCACTCACCCATCAAGCACCAGTCTCGTCCCGCTCGCTTTTCGCTCCCGGATCTCGCTATACTCTGCAGGCTTTTGATAGAGCCTAATGACAGGGTTCCAAACCGCCTGTTTTTTCTTTAGGGGTGATTAGGTCATGGGTTTCAAGGGAAGAACTGAACGAAGACCCTGGGAAACGGTGTCGACTCTTTTATTTTAGCATAAACTCGGTTCGGCTTCCTTGTTTTCCAGGCTTCAGAATCCCATCAGACGCTGCCATTCCTTTCCGGCGACAGCAAGGAAAAAGATCCTTGCATTTCATCTCTGTTTTCGCTATAATATTCTTTGTCGCCAGAGATGCGAGTTCACTTTGCGCCTATAGCTCAGGGGATAGAGCACTGGTCTCCGGAACCAGGTGCCCAGGTTCGAATCCTGGTAGGCGCACCAAGGACAAACATGGCAGCCATTCGGGTTGTCGTGTTTTTTTATTGGCTACGATTTGTTTGACCTATATTGACCATTAGTGGTTATTTGGGTTATCATGGAATCACTGATCCCATGACTCCACCATCGAGGAGGAACCAAAAAGATGAACTTGATCCCCTATGTGGTTGAACAGACCAACCGCGGTGAACGATCCTACGACATCTATTCACGCTTGTTGAAAGACCGTATCATCTTCCTGGGCAGTGAAATCAATGATGCTGTCGCAAACACCATTGTCGCACAGCTCTTGTTTTTGCAGACGGAGGATCCCAACAAGGACATTCAATTATACATCAACTCTCCGGGTGGTTCCATCTCTGCCGGATTCGCCATCTATGACACGATGCAACATGTCAAGTGCGATATCCAGACCATCTGTATCGGCATGGCCGCATCCATGGGCGCTTTTCTCCTTTCTTCCGGGACCAAAGGAAAGCGCTTGGCCCTGCCCAACAGTGAAGTGATGATCCACCAGCCTCTGGGCGGAGCACAGGGGCAGGCTTCTGACATCGAAATCAGCGCCAAGCGAATCTTGCGGATGCGCGATCGACTGAATCACCTGTTGTCGGAACAAACCGGTCAACCATTGAAAAAAATTGAGCGGGACACGGACCGCGACCACTTTATGACCTCTGAACAGGCCAAGGAATACGGGCTGATCGACAAGATCGTCACCCATCAAAAATCATCTTGATTGATGAAACGAGCGACTGCTTAAAGCAGTCGCTCGTTTTTTATCGTTTACCGTTTCGCTTCCTTCCAAGCATCCTTCGTCATCTCATAGAGCGTGGCTCCGCCTTCGGTCTCCAGAACCTCCACTTTCATCTGCTTTCCACCGTCGTACCGGATCAGAATCACATCTACGGTTTCACCCCAGTTTTCCCGCTCGTGATGTTTAATCGCGTCCACTTTTTTCAGGGGCACATCCGTCACGCGGCCATTTTTGTAGTATCGAATGGCCCCATCCGTCAACACAGCTACTTCAGTCCGGTCCCCATACTTATCGTAATAGCCCAGCAACGTCTCGTCAGCCTTGACCAAACCCTCGTCCTCAACAAAAGCGATCGCTTTTTCACTCATCTCGTTGGGAGATTGTACTCCCCAGTCGCCCCATTCCCCCCATTCCTCAAACGAACCCAAGAGTGATTCACCGAATGATTGCTCAATCTTATCTACATTCATCACAAAAAGTGCCACAGCCGCCACGCACAGCAACAAAATCAACCCGCCACAACCGACCAGCCACGGAAGCGCACTTCTGCCTGTGGTGGTGTTTTCCATATTCATCTTCCCTTTCTTCCTCTGGTTTGTCTGTTTCTCCAACCGGGATCGCTTTCGAGCCGGAATGCCGCCAAACTGTCGGTTTAACGACCGATGTCGCGGGGAAAGATATCCGTATATTTCGGGAGAACGATCATGAATATTCGCCATGGCAAGGTCACTTTCCTCTTTGCCTGCAGATTTTTACGGAGCCAGGGGCGGACCACCCCCTTCTCTCCTCCATCAAACTATTCATTGTAAAGGAGACCCATTCATGAATGCCTTCGATAAACAGGAAAATTGGTTATTCTGGACTGTGATCATCATCGCCGCCATTTTCTCCTTCGCCTTTTTGGGGCGTATCTTTCGTTAAATATTTTTCGCTCAATCCGATTTCAGCTGATTGATTGTTTCACCCAAAACGAGTAGACCTCATTGCCAGATAGTCGTGGTTATGATACGCTGTCCACGGGTGTACGATGGGCGAGCGGAGGAGGATCATGCTTTGAGAACTGCCGTTTGGACCGCTCTCATCTGCCTGCTGGCCTTTACGGCAACCCCGATCGCCTTCGCCGAAACTTCCCCGGAAACGGTTTCCCTTTCTTTAAAAGGTACGTATGCGACTCAAGACGACAAGCACATAATCGAAGTCACCTTGCCCCAAACGGAGCAGCTCTCGGGCAATTGGATCGTCACCTTAAATGGAAGCGACGAACAATCTTCCCCTGACGGGACAAGCCAGAATCAGTTTGTCACCCAATATGATGATTTGGTGGAAGGTCGTCATTACCAGGTCATCGCCGTTTTTTACGGTAAAAACGGGGAACAACCCGTCGACCTGAACACCTGCTTTGAATTTAAAGCCCAGGCGCCGGGTTCCGTCGGTAATCCATTTGCCTTAAAAGAATGCGATTTTGGCGGCACCAATCCGGATGAGACAGACGCCGTGGAAGTAAACGCGACAGATGCCGATTCCACCGGATCTGTCGAGGCGGAAAAGGGGAGCGAAAATTCGGAATCGGAAGAATCGGGTACCCTGGACAACATGAAAAGCGGCTCCACCGCCCAAGAAGGGGGCCCTATGCCGGAAACGGCTATTGGGATCCCGGCTTGGATGACGTGGGGCGGCCACCTCCTGTTGGTGGGCTGTGCCCTCCTGGGATTCCAATCCCCTCGTAACCATCGGTCCTGATTACTATTTTCAACGGGAAACACTCTTTACGGAGAAGGGAAGCGGAGAGATCGGCAGGCGGTTAACCGTTTCGACACCCACTGACGATATAGCGATAACATCTTACACCTGAAACCAACCGACAACCATCACGCCCATCCACCCAGGCAGGCCGTCAGGCCTGTCTTTTTAATTTTTCCCTTCTGTCATTCCCCCTCTTCCGTCAGTCCTTTCAACACCATCTCCACAAACTCTTCCGCACTCTCTTCGCACGCCTCCCAGGACAAACCGTCGGCAGTGTGCTGAGAGATCCATCCTCTGACAGCCAGATAGGAAAACCACGCCCGTTTGCGGGCTGCCGGATTAAACACCCCTTCCCCCTCTCCCCAAGCGGCTGCCAGCAACCGAAACAATTCCTCCCGTTTCTCTCTCGGGTACGTCCCCAATCCCGGCGGATCACCGTCAAACAAAAGCTGGTGATGTCTGGGATGGTCCAAACCTAACCGCATCCAATGCAAAAGGAACGTTCGGGCTCCTTTACCGCAGGAAGCGGTTAATTCCGAATGCATCCAAGCTACATCCCGATCCAACAATTGTCGGATTAAGTCCGCCTTGTCTATAAAATGATAATATAGGGCTTTATGGGTATAACCCAACTCTGTGGCAATTTTACGCATAGACACTGATTCATACCCTTGTTCCGCAAACAATCGCCGGGCACAATCCAGTGCCTCCAAGCGATCCACTATCCGTCGTCTCGACATGGAACGATCCTCCAACCATTTTATTTACCCAACGGGTGAATGATAGGCCGCTCTATTTTCTTTAGCAATTGATCCTTTCGTATGATGAAAGGATCAATAGGCAAACCTGCCGTTTTGCCTATTGTCCTGATGTTCTCCGAGATTTAAGATACATACAGAAAGGCCAAGATCCCATAGAATAGACAAGCGGTGATGAATCCGCCCCAACCCCGACAACCGACCTTGTCGGGGTTGTTGACATAAAACACCCGGCATTCTTAACTGGAATGCCGGGTTTTTAATAAGAATCAGGCCGCACGGGCCGGCTTTTTCTTTTTACCAAACAAGGTATTGGTGATTCTCGGGGCAAGGAGAAACAATACCATCCCTGACACAGCCGAAAATAAGATAAACATCCCGCTGAACAGTTTGAGAGAACCGGTGGCCAAGGCGGCGATAATAATAGAAAATTCTCCGCGCTGGGTAAACGAAAGTCCTGCACGCACCGACTGCCGCATAGTCAAGCCGTACAATCTGCCGCCGATCAACCCCGTCAAAATCTTTCCTATGATCGACCACAGGAAGACCACCACCAGTAACCCCACCATTGGAATCCCTTCGAAAATATTGAGATTGGATCCGAAGTAGACGAAAAACAAAGGAAGAAACAAATCCCTGATCGGAATCATCATGTGTTCCAACTCTTCGGTTTTACGGGTTTCGGCCAGCATGATCCCCGCCAGGAACGCACCGAGAACTTCGGACAAGTCCAAATACAATGCCAAACCACCGTAGGCCAGTGAGATCCCGACCATCAACAAAACGAAAAAGTCCTCGCTGATGTAACGTTCCACAAAGGTTCCCATTCGGGAGAATACATATCGTCCCAATACGATCGCCACGACAAACAGCAGGGATACCTTAAGGAACAACCAGCCAAATTCGCTTCCGCTCAATCCTCCGGTCGTCATCATCCCCACCAGGACCACGATCAGGATCGGAGCCACAATGTCTTCAAAGATCAACAGGGCCAACATAAACTCCGAATCATCGTTGGCAAACCGCTTCGTGCTCTCCAACAGCTTGGCCGTGATGGAAGAGCTGGTGGCATAGACAACCCCCCCGATCAACAGGGATGAGACAAGATCCAACTGCATCCAATAAACGATTAAGGCCGTCACTCCAAAGTTGAGGGCGAAGTCCAACAAACCTGCCGGCCACACTTTTTTAGCGATATTGGCCAGACGCGTCATGGGAAATTCCATTCCCAATACGAAAAAGAGTAGAATAATGCCGATCTCGCCGGCCAAAGCCAGCGTTTTATCCCCTCCAACCACTCCCGCCAAGGCAATTCCCAACAAGAGATACAAAACGATCCCAGGAATTTTTGCTTTAAATCCCACAAAGCCTAGAACAAATAAAGCGAGTAAAATTAAGCCTGCTCCAAACAAAAAAGGAAGTTCCATTTCCAATCGGTTACTCCTCCTCTCCGCGGCAGAAGGCTTCAAAGGAAGAGAACTGATCGGTGGCTCCGGCCACCATCAAGGTATCCCCAGCGTAAAGCCGAATGTCCGGCGGCGGGCTGACGATGGTATCGTCCCCTCGGATAATCCCCAGAACGGTAACTCCCGTCCGTTCCCGAATGCGCTCTTCGGCGATCGTCTTGCCGTTGAAGGGGGACGCTTCCCGCACGGTTACCCATTCTAACACCATCTTTTTTCTGAACAGCTTCAATTGATCGATATCCACTGTCTGATAGACGGCACCCAGGAGTTGAGCCCCCATCTGCCGCGTCTCTTCCGCCGTCAAATCCATGGTGAACTCCGGATCCTCCTCATCCATATCATCGAAAAAGTAGAGTTCCCTTTTTCCGGTGTGGTGAATCACCAACACGATTTTTTGATCCTCTGCTGTTATAAAAGAAACTTTTTTCCCAATACCCGGTAAATCCGCTACTTTAATGTCCATTCTGACACGCTCCTCCACAGAGTAATCAAAGTGAGACTATCCCCGTTCACATGCACCCATGCGCTCTATTCCAGTTTAATCGTTCCTCTATGAGAAAAAAAGGGATTCATCCCCCAGTCAGTACCCTCAGCGATCCAATCCGAAAAAAACCGTGCCCTTTGGGGCGCGGTTTTTTGGTTTTCATTCGTTAAATCTCTTCTTTGACCACAATCGCCGCCAGAGCCTCCACTGCCTCCGCGGCATCGTCGCCTTCAGCCAAAATATCGATTTCCGACCCGTTGGCGACCGCCAGACTCATGATTCCCATGATACTTTTGGCGTTCACTTTTTTGTTTTCTTTTCCGACAAAGATTTCAGAGGAGAACTTATTGGCTTCTTGGACAAACAACGCAGCCGGGCGAGCATGCAAGCCCGTCTTCAGATTAACCGTCACCCGTTTTTCTGCCATGATCATCCCTCCAAGGATATGGATTGGTTTTATTAAAACTTGGCAAGCCAAGTGGGTTAACGATGGTGAGTAATTTTCAGCTTGGAAGCAATCTCGTCCAATTTGCGCAATCGGTGGTTGACAGCGGATTTTCCCACTTTTTTACCCGGCAGCAGCTGACCCAGTTCCGTAAGAGATACATCGGGGTGGCGAATCCGAGCTTCTGCCACTTCCCGCAACCGGTCCGGCAATTGTTCCAATCCGATCTCCTTTTCGATGAGACGGATGTTTTCCACCTGTCGCATCGCAGCCTGGATCGTCTTGTTCAGGTTGGCCGTCTCACAATTGACCAGCCGGTTGACCGAGTTGCGCATGTCTTTCATAATCCTGACATCCTCGAATTGGAACAACGATTGGTGAGCTCCTATGATGTTGAGGAATTCACCGATCTTATCCCCTTCTTTAATATAAACCACAAAACCCTTTTTGCGCTCAATCCATTTGGCATGCATGTGATAATGGTTCATCAAGTCACACAGGGCCTGACTGTGGTCCTGATAGGTGGAAACAATCTCCAGGTGGTAGGAAGCGCTGTCGGGGTTGTTGACGGAACCGCCGGCCAGAAAAGCGCCGCGCAGGTAGGAACGACGGCAACATTCCGCTTCCGTGAATGACGGATGGATACCGGGTACCCGTTCCATCCCTTTTTTTAAGATATGGAGGTCCTGTAAAATTTCATTCGCCTCTGTCACCAACCGAACCACATAGGCGTTGTTTTTTTTTAGTCTCACCTTTTTTCGGACCAACACTTCCGGCTGCAAACCGTATAATTGTTTGACCAGACTGTACGTTCGGCGGGCTATGGCATTGTTTTCCGTCGTCACATCCAGAGATAGGTTTCCCCCGCTCAATTGGATGGAACCGTTCATGCGAATTAAGGCGGAGAGCTCCGCCCGTTGACAACACGGTTCTATTTCAATTCGGGTTAATTCCTGCTTGGTGCTGGAAGCAAAGGACATGATGACATCCCATCCTCTGATGCCCTTCTCGATTGCCGTCCTGAAAAGGCATCTTCTTCTTCGTTCAAAGCCCCTTTTGATGTCGTTCTGAAAGGAGCTCCTTACCCACTGTTGCGACCGGCTCGGTATTCTTGTGCCAGTTGCAGTATCATCCTGCTGAGCCGCTCGGCGTCATGGCGTAAGACTGTACGGTATTGAATTAGATTATCGGCCCAAACATGGCAACCGGCAGCCTGTAGGCGCTTGATATCCGGCTGAACCATCGTGGCCCCCTCTTCCGCGTATTGCTGCAAAATCGCGGCAGGCGGCGTTTCTTTATTCAGGATAATCGTATCGATGAGACAGTCTCCCACATGCCGGTGGATCGCATCCAGGTGATCAAAAGCCGTATAGCCATCCGTTTCTCCCGGCTGGGTCATGACGTTGCAGATATAGATGGTTCTTCCCCTTGAGGCCCGCACGGCTTCCGCCATTCCTCTTACCAACAGGTTGGGCAGAATGCTGGTGTACAGACTCCCCGGTCCGATCACGATGGCATCCGCTGCTTCGATGGCCTCCAGTGCTTCCGGAATCGGCCGTGCATCTTCAGGTTCCAGAAAGACACGTCGGATCTGTTTGCCCGCGAGAGGAATCTGGGACTCCCCCTTTACACAAGAGCCATCCGTCATCACAGCGTGGAGAGTGACTTCCTGCCCGGTTGCGGGAAGAACCTGCCCCCGAACGGCCAACACACGGCTCATCTCCCGGATGGCATGGGTAAAGTCCCCTGTAATATCCTGCATCGCTGCGAGAAACAAATTCCCCAAGTTGTGTCCGGCCAAACCATTCCCGTTTCGAAATCGGTACTGCAACACTTTTTCCAGCATCGGCTCCGTATCGGCCAAAGCCACCAGCACATTGCGGATGTCACCGGGCGGGGGCATCCCCATATCGCTGCGAAGCCTTCCGGAGCTGCCGCCATCGTCGGCCACGGTTACAATCGCAGTGATAGAAACAGGCAATTGTTTCAACCCCCGCAACATCACCGCAAGACCCGTCCCCCCTCCGATGACCACGATCCGTGGAATTGGACCACCGTTGATTTTTCTTTTGTTCATACCGACACCTCTCGGTTCAGCCGTTCTTCTCCATGTCCCGGTGCGCCGCGCGTGTCTGCTCCTTTTCCCGGAAAACTTGGTTCAGGGTCTCTACAATCGCAACCGAGCGATGCTTGCCTCCGGTACAACCGATTCCTACCACCAAGCTGGTCTTTCCTTCCCGCTGGTAATGAGGAAAGAGGAAGGTGAGCATCCCTTTCAGCTGCTCGAGAAACTGCTTTGTTTCTCCCCATTTCATTACATATTCATAAACATCCGGGTGTTGACCGGTGAAGGGTTTTAACGAATCCACATAATGGGGATTGGGCAGAAAACGGACATCAAAAATCAGGTCTGCATCGATGGGAACCCCGTATTTAAAACCGAACGACAAAAAGGTGATCGCCAAGCGATTGGATTCCGCTTGATTAAACCGGGTTACGATCCGTTCCTTCAATTGAGAAGGCTTCCAATCACTTGTGTTGATAATTTGATGTGCCTTGCCTTTGATCCCCTCCAACAGCTTCCGTTCTGCCTGGATTCCATCAAGAGGCGTCCCGTCCGGAGAAAGCGGATGGCGCCGCCGGGTCTCTTTGTATCGGCGAACCAACACTTGATCTTCCGCGTCCAGGAACAGGATTTGATAATGAATCCCATGATGCTTTTCCAAAGTATCCAGGGATTCAAACAGAGAGGAGAAAAATTCCCGCCCTCTAAGATCGATCACCAAGGCGACCCGGCTCAATTTTCCACGGGATTGTTCCAATAGGTCCGTCAGTTTGGGCAGGAGTACGGGCGGCAAGTTGTCGATGCAAAAAAAGCCCAAGTCCTCCAGACTCTGCACCGCCACACTCTTACCCGCCCCCGACATTCCCGTGATCACAATCAACTCGATATGGTTTTCTTGTTCCGCAGCCATCTCCTCTCACCCTCTTTCCTACCTCTATTTTATCTTTCCCTTCAATCTAGTGCTCCATCAGGGAACTTTGCTTTTAGTTTTTCGATGGATAGGGATTAAAGGGGCACATCCTGTTTCAAGACCCTCTATTCCATACCAAACCAGCCGCCCCAATTAAACCGGCATCATTGCCCAACCGGGCAGGGAGAATCTGAACCCCGTTAGCCACCTCGACCAATGTGTGTTTGGCATAGGATCGCCGAAGAGGCGTAAAGAGCTCGTCCCCAGCCCTGGAAACCCCCCCTCCGACGATAAAGGCGGCTGGGTTGTTGACGACGGATAACATCGCCATCACTCTCCCCAACGCATCCGTCGCCCGGTCGACCACATCCAGGGCCAACCCATCCTGATCCTTAGCCGCAGCGAAGATTTCCCGGGTCGTCAACTCCCCTCTTTTTTCCGCCTCATCCAGAACAGAGTGCCGCCCTTGGGCTAACCCTTCCCGGGCCAAGCGGGTCATCCCTGTTGCAGAAGAAATCGTTTCCAAACATCCCCGTTGTCCACACCCGCACCGGACCCCGTCTGCCTCCACAGGAATGTGTCCGATTTCCCCGGCCATTCCGGAGAGCCCGTGAACCAAACGTCCGCCGACGATGATGCCGCCGCCCACCCCGGTTCCCAGCGTGATGCAGATTAAGTCGTTAAAACCTGCTCCTGCACCGCTCCATGCTTCACCCAATGCGGCGGCATTGGCATCATTGTCTATGGCCACAGGCAGTCCCAGTTCCGCTTCCAACATGGATCGGACCGGCACTCGTTCCCATGGAATATTGGTCAAGCGGATAATCTCACCTTTTTCGAGATCCAAGAAACCGGGTAATCCCATCCCCACTCCAGCTACATTCGACCAAGGTGTGCCGATCGCTTCCGCCAGTTCCCTGGCGTGATCGGCGATCCGGGCTAAGCTGGCTTCGGGGCCTTCTTCGCCCCTGGTTGGCTTTTCCGCTTTGTACAGAAGTCCACCGTTTTCATCAACGATCCCCAGCTTGACGGTGGTTCCGCCGAGATCGATACCGATGTAACGTTTGGCCATGAAACTCGTTCCCTTTCTCCTCGTTGATTTCATTCAGATAAGCTCGTTTCGACTATACCCCACCCCGGTATCCGGGTCAACGGTTGGAAGCCCCCGGCTCCCCGCACCGGAAAGTTGATGCGATAACAGCCGTTCTTCCCGATCATAAACAAAACGACCGTCCACCACTTCCCCGTTTTGCAACAACTGTTGAATGATCAGCCGATCCATCGGCGACATCGGCAGATGGGTACAGGCTGGAATCGGATGCCATGCCAGTTGTCCCTCCGCTGAAGTTTCCAGCAGTTGACCGGAAAAATGATCGGCTTGAAACACAAACATCATCCATTCCTGGAATATACACTCATCCTCTTCCATCACCATGGTGAATACACCTCTGAGACGGGGATCGTCCAACACCAAACCCGTCTCCTCCTGAAACTCTCGCAGAACCGTCTCTCTGACGGTTTCCTTTTCCTCCATTTTTCCCCCGGGGGCTACCCACCACCCACGACGAGGTTTTTTGAGCATCAGGATTTGTCCCTGTACGGTCAATAGGCAATTAGCGACACGCTGCATAGTATCACCCCTGACCCCAACGGAACCACACGGCCCCTGCCGGATTGTTTGACAATCAATATAAAAACATGCCTTCAAGGGACTCGATGGCAAAAAAGGGCGGGGCAACGAGCTGCCCGCGCCCGATCCATCCCATTATACCAAAATCAACGAACCTCCACCCTTGACGCGATCATTTTCCCAAAGAGAATGCCCCTGTCCGGGGAATAGGGGCATGGATTAAGGCCGTTCCACCATTTTCTCTATAAACTCGTGTTGGAAAAGCTCTATTACTTTTTCCATCATCACTTTACGTGTTAAAATCCCCACAAAACAATTGTCTTCATCGATGATCGAAATATAGGGACGATCAATCAACACCTCATAGGCAAAAGAAAAGACGGAGTTGGCCAGGATCGCGGAATGGTTGTGATTCATCGCATCACGCACAAAACGCTTCGAGAGTTTTCCAAGCTGGAAGTCTTCTTTCTTCAACATTAAATCTAAGATATTGGTTTTGCTGATAACCCCTTCGACCCGTCCCGTATCGTCAATGACCGGGACAGAGGCGTATCCACGTCGCGTCAACACGATCAACGCACGTTCCAAGGACCAGTCCGGCTTCACCGTCACTACTTGATCCCCCGGAATCACTAAGGAAGCGACCTCCATGGAGAACAGTTGTGAAATCGAATGAGACATGTTCCAAACATCCCTTTGTGTTGTTTCGCATGGTCTCGCGGATATCCATGCTCGTTTCGCATCCCTACCGCAAACAATCATCACTGACATTTGGCTTTTTATTCCATTGTCCACTAGATAACAACAAATTTGCATGTGTGACGGACACTGCCCATAGTAACAGTCTACAGCAGAGCCGCCGAAAAGAGAACCGATTTTTGTTTGAAACCTCCCAACAGTTCCATCCCCTTCTCGGTGCAAGACCAAACCCCCTCATCCGAGGGGGCTTTCTTCAAACTGTTCGCTGAAAAAACGAACGATGTTCTCTTCTCTTTTCGCCTCTTTGCTCATCAACCGTGCCACTTCCCGTCCGTCGCGAAATATGAGAAAAGCAGGGACTCCCTTCACGCCGTAAGCCTCCGGAATCGCACGGGACTCGTCCACATCCAGCTCTCCCATCTCAAAGACCGAAACATATTTCTCTTCCAAGTCAGGCAGCGAATAGGCGACTCGCTTGCAGTCAAAACACCATTGCGCTCGAAATTCGACCACTTTCCATCCATTCTCTATAAACGGGTGGAAACTGTTTGAATCCAATTGCTTCATGGGGTCCCCTTTCCGGCGTGACAGGGATCCTCTGCCGACGCTCATTTCCCCTGTTCACGAAAAATGGGATTGGTTGCGGTACACCCGGCAAGCCTCTTCCAACACCCGGACATGGCGTCCTACCGTAGATGAGGAAACACCATGTTTGCCGGCAGCCTTTTCCAAGGTGAGAGACAATCCGTGCAACTTGGCCACTACATATTCCAATGCGGCCGCCCACCCTTCCATCTTGCGGATGGCAGGAAGATTGGAATGGTGTTGTCGAAGAAATTCAGCCCAGATGATCTCGGCGTCATTCATTTGCGTCCGGTCATACTCCCCTGCCATCCGCTTGAGACAACAGTCCAGCACTTGGCGCCAGGTCTGAAGCCACTTCGGCATTTCTTGTGCCAGTTGGGTTGGCTGGATCATCACTTCCCGACCGCCCAGTCGGGCATGATACGGTGCGGATGCCCCGATTTCGCGCAAGACATACAAGGCCACCCGTTTCAGATCATCGTCCTCTTCTTCCTTCATCAGGAAACCCCGCAACACTTCTTCCACTTCTCCATCCCGAATCCACTCAAATACTTGTAACACTTGCAGCTTTGTTTCCCGATCTCCATGGTTGAGTGCCCAGAAAAACGAGGAGCGGATCAGGGGATTCTGTTTGATCTGGTCCGGAATCGCCCGTTGTTGTTGCCGGTCCAACTGCAGCAATTGCTCTTCAAACGGCAATTGATAATGGTAGCTGACAGAAGGCCAGCGTTGGAGTGAACCTTCCGTTTCCGCCAATTGATTCAGGTAAAAACGGGGCACCTCCGACTCCGGATCCAGATCACGAGCCATCCGCCAATGTTTGCGTGCCTGGTTCCATTCACCGATGTTAAACGCAGCCGCCGCCGCATAATGAAACAGACTGGAATCCGGTTCCGGATCCAGCTTCAGAAGCTGCCTGAACAACCGGTACGCTTCGTGATGCTCCCCCAGAACCCCCATGGTGGTGGCCAGCTTCATGGTGTGTTCCAAGTGAAAAGGAGCCCACTTTTTCAGCACCCCTACCAATTGGTCCCGCTGCTTTGTCTCCCCTTGATGCTGGCATAGAACAGCCCAGTTGCACAGCGCATGGAGGTTTTGAGGATCCTTTTCCAGCACCTCACGGATAGTGTCCACCGCCCGGTCCAGTTCACCGGTATAGTAATGGGCCAACGCCAGATTGTTCCTGGCCGCTAGAAAGTCGGGTGCTTCCTCCACCAGTTCCTCCAGGATTCGTGTGGCACGCAGGAAGTGGCCGGCTTCCAAACAGTCTCGTGCTTCCTCATGTTTTCTCAACGAGGCATTTCTCGGCTGCGCCTTTGGACGACGGGGCTGCCGACCCAGCTCGTAGGCCAGCATATCGAGCATTTCTTCGGCTTCTTCGGCAAACTCGCCGGCGGGATCCTCTTCCAGGTAACGCAGACAAAGTTCTTCCGCCTTCTCAAAATCATCCACGTTTGCACAGTTGTTGGCCATGTAAAAATAGCATTCATGGAGATGGGGATCCACCTCCTGCAGAATCCGTTCCAATACTTCGTTTGACTCTTCAAAACGTCCCATTTCCGACAATATTCCCGCCAGATTGCACTGGTTGACAGGGTTGTTCGGCTCTTTTTCCACAGCCAACCGAAAGTATTTGAGGGCTTTATCATAGCGGTACCGATCCAGGGAACGAACCGCCCGTTCAAAGAAAAAGCCTGCATCCATCCGAAGACTGATCACTTTCCGTCCTTGATCTCGATTGGGTTGATCCGCTTGCGATCGTTTCATCGTTATCCCCACCCCATCCGGGTAGTCGACCCACTGGTACAACTCGCAAAAAGTATATCACATCTCTTAAACGGATGACATGATTTGCGAATCAGGGTCTCCAAGTTCATCCATGGATCAACATGGATCGATTCACTTCCATTGTACGGAAACGTGAGTAGGGAATCAAATGGCCAAGTCCGATGCGCCTATTAATTCAGCAGGAAAGTACGAAAATCCCTGCTGATCCCACGGATATCCAGAGGAGATGCTTATAGACATCAACGAGAAAAATCAGTCGGTTTGGGCCCGTGTCGTTGCTCCAGCTCCCGCAACACTTCGTCCAGGGACAGCCCCTGTTCCCGCAACAGCACCAACCAATGGAACAGAAGATCAGCGCTTTCCCAGCGAAGTTCGTCACCGGATCGGTTTTTGGCGGCAATCACCACTTCCGTCGCTTCCTCTCCCACCTTTTTAAGGATACGGTCCACTCCGCCTTCAAACAGGGAAGTGGTGTAGGATCCTTCGGGCCTTTCCGCTTCCCGGCGAGCGATGACCCTTTCCAAGCTATTCAGGATGGCAAAGCGATCGGATGATTTCGCCTCCGGTTCTGTAAAACAGGAATAATTCCCGGTATGACAGGCAGGGCCGGCAGGAATCACTCTCGCCACAAGCGCATCCCCGTCGCAATCCAGCGCGAGGGAGACCACTTTCTGTACATGGCCGGAAGTCGCCCCTTTATGCCACAGTTCCTGACGGGAGCGGCTCCAAAACCAGGTCTGACCCGTCTCCAAGGTTTTTTTCAGTGATGCCTCGTTCATGTAAGCCAACGTCAGCACTTCCTTGCTGATCGCATCCTGCACAACGGCGGAGACCAGGCCGTTCTCATCAAAACGGACCTGTGACGGATCGAAGGATAGAGTCAACGGATCGACACCCCCTTCTCTTTCAAATAGGTTTTCAGATCGGGAAGGGGGATTTCCCGATAGTGAAAGATGGATGCGGCCAAGGCAGCGTCGGCGGGAGTCTGTTCAAACACGTCCACGAAATGTTCCCGCTTGCCTGCACCGCCGGAGGCGATCACCGGCACCCGTACGGCCGATGCCACTGCCCGGGTCAATTCCAGGTCGAACCCGGATTTTTGTCCATCTTGGTCCATGCTGGTCAGCAAAATTTCCCCCGCTCCCCGCTCGACCGCCTCCTTGGCCCAATCTACCGCTTTACGACCGGTGGGTTTGCGTCCGCCGTGGCTGAACACCTCCCAGTCCCCGGACTGCGGATCCAGCCGGGCATCGATCGCAACGACGATGCACTGGCTGCCGAAACGGCGGGCTCCCTCCTCGATCAAACCGGGCCGCTCCAAGGCAGAGGTATTAATCGAGGTTTTATCCGCTCCTGCGCGCAGCAGCCGAAACATATCCTCCACCGATCCGATTCCGCCACCCACTGTAAAGGGGATACTTAAGGTCCCCGCCGCCTGTTTCACCACTTCCACCATCGTCTTCCGACCCTCAAAGGAGGCGGAAATGTCCAGAAAAACCAGTTCATCCGCTCCCTGTTCATCGTACAGAGCGGCCAGTTCCACCGGATCGCCGGCATCCCGCAGATTAACGAAGGAGACCCCTTTCACCACGCGGCCATCCTTCACATCGAGACAGGGAATGATGCGCTTGGTAATCATGAGCCCGCCTCCTTTTTCACCGACAGCAGCGCTTCATCTAAGCAAACCGCTCCCGTATACAACGCTTTGCCCACGATGGCGCCCGCCACTCCTTCGTCGCGATAACGGGCCAGCTCAGACAGATCATCGTTGGTACGAACACCGCCGGAAGCGATCACCTCCCGCCCCGTCACCTGTG
This sequence comes from Desmospora profundinema, assembly GCF_031454155.1. Lineage (GTDB taxonomy): Bacteria > Bacillota > Bacilli > Thermoactinomycetales > DSM-45169 > Desmospora > Desmospora profundinema. Next base: position 323,718 of record NZ_JAVDQG010000003.1, on the reverse strand, counting down.
CCAACGACCGGATCGCTTCTACATTGGGGCCGGTTAAGGTTCCATCCCTGGCAATATCGGTAAAGATGAAGGTTTCCGCTCCCAAAGCCACCATTTCCTTAGCCAGACGTTCCGCAGGAACATCGGAGGTATCCAGCCACCCATGGGTGGCCACCATCCCATCCCGCGCATCCAATCCCAGGGCGATCCGGTCACCGTAGCGGCCCAGCGCCTCCTTTACAAACGAAGGATTGTCCACAGCGGCAGAGCCGATCACCACCCGTTGTACTCCGGCGTCCAATAATTGCTGGAGACGTTCCATCCCACGAACGCCACCTCCCACCTGAACCGGACAGTCGACGGCACGAACCATCTTGCGAATCACTTCCATGTTGACCGGCTCTCCGGTGCGAGCGGCGTCCAGGTCCACCACGTGCAGCCACAAGGCACCTTGACCGGCAAAGCGGCGAGCCACCGCCACCGGATCGTTGTCATAAACGGTTTCTTGATCATAATCCCCTTGAAAGAGGCGGACGCACCGCCCCCCTCTGAGATCGATCGCCGGATACAGGGTGAACGTCATACGCCCACTCCTTCCCGGCATAGGTTCGCGAAGTTTTCCAAAAGCCGCTGCCCCACTTTTCCGCTTTTTTCCGGATGAAACTGCATTCCAAACAAATGATTCCGCCCCACGATGGCCGTCACTGTCTGGTGGTAATCGGTCACTGCCAGGATATCTTCCGGGTTGTCGGGAATGACGTGATAGGAGTGGACAAAATAGACGCATCCTTCTTCCACGCCTTTCAACAGCGGATGCGGACCCGCAAAACGAAGCCCGTTCCATCCCATGTGGGGAATGTTGATGTCCCCCTCCAGCCGCTTTGCGTGTCCGGCCAGCAAGTTGAGTCCCTGGTGGTATCCATGCTCGTCACTGGAAGTGAACAAAAGCTGCATGCCGAGGCAAATGCCCAGAAGCGGTTTCTCTCTGGCCGTTTCCCGGATTGCCTCCACCAGTCCCCTTTTTTTCAACTCCAGCATCGCATCGCCAAAGGCCCCGACACCCGGAAGGATCAATCCGTCTGCCTTTCGTACCTCTTCCGGTTGGGAGACGATGCGACAGGAATGGCCCATTTTTTCCAATGCGTGACTCACACTGTAGAGGTTGCCCATCCCGTAGTCGATCACCGCGATCATTACAGCACCCCCTTGGATGACGGAACGCCGGACACTCTCGGGTCCCGTTCCCCCGCCTGGTCAAGTGCACGGCCCAGCGCCTTGAACAAGGACTCGATCATATGGTGCGTATTTCTTCCGTAATGGAGGATCACATGCAAATTGATACGTGCCTCCAGAGCCAATTTCCAGAAAAATTCATGGATCAATTCGGTATCGAAGTTGCCCACTTTTGCCTGGGGAAATTGGGCGCGGAACTCCAGATGCGGTCGATTGGACAGATCGACGATGACCTGACCCAAGGCGTCATCCATCGGCACCCACGCCTGTCCGTAACGGCGAATGCCCTTTTTGTCACCCAGGGCTTCCCGAATGGCGCGTCCCAGGCAGATCGCGATATCCTCCACCGTGTGATGGTCGTCGATCTCCCAATCCCCTTTGGCTTCCACCTCCAGATTGAACAATCCGTGTTTGGCCAAAAGGTCGAGCATATGTTCCAAAAAGGGAACGCCGGTATCCAAACGGGTTTCCCCGGAACCGTCCCAGTCCAGGGACAGTCGAATTTGCGTTTCTTTGGTCTCTCGTTCCACTCGTGAATGGCGTTCAGACATGGGGGTCCTCCTTGTCCATCCGTACTCGGATCGATGCCGCGTGTGCGGTCAATCCTTCCGCTTCAGCCAGGATCTCCACCGCCGGACCATCCCGTAAAAGGGCTTGGCGGCTGGCAGCGATCAGGCTCGTTTTTTTGATGAAATCATCCACTCCCAGCGGAGAGGAAAAACGGGCCGTTCCGTTGGTAGGCAGCACATGGCTGGGACCGGCTACGTAATCGCCCAGCGCCTCGGGGCTCCACGGCCCCAGGAACAGGGCACCGGCATGTTTTACTTTGCCCACCCACGCCCAAGGATCCTCCACCATCAATTCCAGATGTTCCGGTGCCAGCCGGTTCGCCGTATTCAGTGCTTCCTCCAAATCGGCGGTGACGGCGATGGCCCCATGGTCCCGCAGGGATTGGGCGGCAATCTCGCTTCGTTCCAACCGGCTGCACTGCTGGGACAACTCGTTCGCCACGGCATCGGCCAATGCCCGTGACGGGGTGAGCAAAACGGCGGATGCCAGCGGATCATGTTCCGCCTGTGACAACAAATCGGCTGCCACCCATGCCGGTTTGGCCGAATCATCGGCGACGACCACAATCTCGCTGGGCCCCGCAATCATATCGATATCCACCCGTCCATACACCAACCGCTTGGCTAATGCCACATAGCGGTTTCCGGGTCCGCAAATCTTATCCACCCGAGGAATCGTTTCCGTCCCGGAAGCCAGAGCGGCAATGGCCTGGGCGCCACCCGCCTTACATATGCGGGTCACCCCCGCTTCCCGGGCCGCCACCAGTGTGGGGGCGTAAACACGGCCGTCCGCCTGTGGAGGTGTGGTAATCACTATTTCTTCGACTCCGGCCACCCGGGCGGGGATCACCGTCATCAGAACAGTGGAAGGATAAGCCGCCCTTCCCCCCGGCACATAGACGCCCACCCGCTCCAACGGGCGAACCAGCTGTCCCAGTACGGTACCGTCTTCACCGGTGTCGATCCAGGATTGCCGCTTCTGCCGCTGATGATAGGCGTCAATCTGTTCCGCCGCCTTCCGCAGTGCCTCCACAAAAGCGGGATCCACCCGGGTGTACGCTTCCTCCACTTCCGCATCGGATACCAGCGGCTGCGCGATGTCCACCCGGTCGAAGCGGCGGGTGTACTCCCGTAACGCTGCATCCCCTTCATCCTGAACACGACGGAGGATGCCCGCAACCATCTGCTCCTCTTCCGACGTCCCGGTATCCTGACGGCGCCGGGTGTCCAGCTCATCCGCCTGAACAATCGGGATCATAACGGCACCTCCTTCTTGTGGACCACACGGGACATCCGTTCCGCCATCCCATTTACAGCGGTGCTCTTTAATCGATAACTGGCCCGGTTGGCGATGAGACGGGATGTGATCGGGGCGATTTCTTCCAATTCCACCAGTCCGTTTTCCTGCAGGGTTCGCCCCGTTGAGACAATATCCACGATTCGGTCCGCCAGCCCGATCAAAGGGGCCAGCTCCACGGAACCATTCAGATGGATCACTTCCACCTGCTGTCCTTTTTCACGGAAGTAGCGATCCGCAATACGGGGATATTTGGATGCTACTTTGGGATTGAGCACCGGCTTCCAGTCGCGGGTCCCCGCCACCGAAATGCGGCAGGGACTGATCCCAAGGTCCAACAGTTCATACACATCCCGCTCTTCCTCCATCAGCACATCTTTGCCCACCACACCCAAATCGGCCACCCCGTGCTCCACATAAGTGGGTACATCCATCGGTTTCACCATAAGAAAAGAGAGTCCTTCTTCCGGAACTTCCACGGTCAACTTGCGGGAGTCCGTCGCCAAATCCGCCGGAACCGACAAACCGGATTCCCGCAATAAAACAAGCGCCTCCTCAAAGATGCGCCCCTTGGGCATCGCAACGACCAACTTTTCCCCTTCATCCATTCTCCCCCACCTCCTCCTGCATCGCCGCACAAGTCTCAACCCGGCCACTGTCTTCCCCGGCATCGCTATGAATCGCCACCGGGCTTGACCCTTCCACCAGTCGTAACGTGACAGCTTTTCCCTGCTTGCGCAGCCGTTCCGCTTCTTGAAAGGCCTGTTTTCGATTGGTCCGATCGTAGGTGAGGGTGATTCGTTCTTTTTTCGTACCGGTCCCTCTGCTGGCCATAATCAGCCGGTCGGTCTTCAACGCAAACCCGCGGGCGGGTGCGGGACGGTCAAACCGGTTCAATAATCGATCATAGCGCCCTCCGCTTAACAAGTAGTAGCTGGCCGCACCGTATCCTTCAAAATAAAGTCCGGTATAATAATCCAAGCTTCCCACCAGACTGAGATCCAACACCATGAAGCGGTCCATCCCCCAGTCGCGAAGCGCTTCCCAGACGGCTTCCAAATGGGCGATCATCTCCCGCACCCGGGGACTTTCCGTCTCTTTCCAAAGGTGGAGAACACGGTCGTCCCCGCGACGGTTTAAGACCGACAGCAAGCGCGCTTTTCGTTCCTCACTCAATTCCAGAGAGGCGACACGGGTGCTGTACTCCACCAGATTGCGCCTTCCCAAGCATTCACGAAGTTCTTCTGCCGTCTGACGGTCGTTTAACTGTTCCATCAGGAGTGCGTCCAGCAGTCCGATGTGCCCGATCGCCAGTTGAATCGACCCGACATCGCATGCCTGAAGCGATTCCACCGCCAAAGCCAACACCTCGGCATCCGCTTCAGGGGAATCATCCCCTACCAACTCGACCCCGGATTGAAAAAATTCCGCGCTCCGGCCCGCCTCCCTCTCCTGGGCTCGAAACACATTGGCATGGTAAAACAACCGGATCGGCAGAGAGACCTCCCTCATCAGCGAAGCAACCACCCGGGCGATGGGGGCTGTCTGATCGGGACGAAGAACCAGAGTCTTTCCTTGTCCGTCCAGCAACTTGAACAGTTTATCCTCATCGATGGCGCTGGCACCGCCGACCGTGTCGTAAAACTCCAACGTGGGGGTGATCACTTCCTGGTAACCCCAGGCCGAAAACCGTTCCTCCACCTGTCGTTCCACCCACTGTTTTTTGCAGGCCATCTCCGGCAGAAAATCACGGACACCCATCGGTTTTTCAAATTCGCGCGGCTTACCCATCACACTCCACTCCCAAAACACTTTAGTTTGCTAATGTGATAAAGAGAAAGTGATTTTCTTAGTAGTGTAACACTGGATCCGATTCAGCGTCAATGGACTCCCCGTGTCTCCACATTCCGTTCGTTCAGCCAACGAGCGGCTTCCTTCAATACTTTCCCACGGTAGGAATAGCGTTCCCGTTCATCAGGGGACATTTCCGCCAGGGTTCGATGATCGCCTGCGGGAACAAAGATCGGATTGAACGGAAAACCCGCTTCCGGCTTCACATCCGGGGGCAGGGTGTCCAACAGCCGTCCATGGGTGCGAGCCGAGAAGATTTGGGTCTCACCGTCCCACAACAGGGCAATCGCCCCTTCAAACCACGCTTGCCTGGTTTCTCCTTCCAACAGTTTGAAAATCCCTTTATATCCGATCCGTTCAAAAATGCGTTTGGTTAAAATTCCGGGAAAGTGATCGTAAGCTGCAAAGAAAATACCCGCATCGTCCACCATGACCCGATCGATTCCCATTTCCTTCACCTGTCTCAGCTTTTCCCGGGTCACTTCCTCAATCGTACCCGCATCCGGTTCGATCAACTCCAGGGGAAGACGGATCACGTCAATTCCCATAGGGCTTAATACATGTCTGGCTTCCCGCAGCTTTCCTTCATTTAACGTTGCAAAAGGCAAAATCAAGCCTATTCCCTCCCATTCTTCGTTTCATTATACTCCGAAGGGGGACACGAATCGACGCAATCGCTGCGAATCATTTTATAAGAACATGGATTAGGCAAAGAAGTTACAATGAAAGGGAATCCATCAAGGACTTGGGCCTGCTTAAGAATGATGCGAGAAGGAGGAAACTTCATGGAAGGGTTGGCACCATTGTTTACAACCGCAGGCTTTCTGTTGGGATTGGCTGGAATCATTTTGGCCATCCGCGGAAAAAGCATGGGCTTGGAGATGCTGGTTTTGGGACTGCTTTGTCTGTTGGTTGGTTTTTTGGCATAAGGAACCGGTCTGACTGTCACGTTCTTTTCGGGAAATGTGGTATCCTACAAACAGAACTTCTGGATGAAAGGACTTATTCGAAACGTGTATGCCTTGTTCAAACCATGGCTGTTCCGGTTGGACCCGGAAGCGGCCCACGAGTGGACCATCCGCAGCTTGAAAGTAACCCAAACCATCCCCGGCGTGTTACCCGCCTTGCAATGGAAGCACCGGCTCGACGCCCCTTCTCTGTCTGTAGACTGCCTCCGGCTTCGCTTCCCTAATCCGGTTGGACTGGCCGCCGGCTTTGATAAACATGCCTCCGTCTATCCGGCGTTGGCGGCATGGGGGTTCGGCTTTGTAGAAGTGGGGACCTTAACGCCCCTCCCCCAACCGGGCAATCCCCGTCCACGCCTGTTTCGGCTGCCGGAAGACGAAGCGGTGATCAACCGGATGGGCTTTAACAACGCCGGTGTGGAAGCGGCCCGCCAGTCTTTTTCCCGCCTGAAGCGGCCGGATATCCCCATCGGCATCAACCTGGGTAAAAACAAAGACACCCCCGCCCACGATGCCGCCGCCGATTACTGCAAAGGACTGCGATCACTGTATCGGTCAGGGGATTACTTCGTAATCAATATCAGCTCCCCCAACACCAAAGGACTGCGGGATTTGCAACAGGCCGACTCCCTGGAGGCCCTGCTGAGGGAAGTGATGGACGAACGGCACCGTCTGCAACAGGAAACGGGGGAAATCCGCCCGCTTCTATTAAAGGTGGCTCCCGATCTGGATGAAAAAGGACTAGAAGACGCCGTCTCCATCGCCATGACCCAGGGAATCGACGGGCTGATCGTCTCCAACACCACCTTAAGCCGCGAGGGGATCAAACACCGCCACCGGGAGGAAACCGGCGGCCTGAGCGGACGCCCTCTCGCCGCCCGTTCCACGGCGATGATCCGCCAAGTCCGCCGCTTAACCGGGGGGAAAGCCCCGATCATCGGCGTCGGCGGCATCTTTGACGGACAAGATGCCCTCGATAAAATCAAGGCCGGCGCTTCTCTGGTTCAAATCTACACCGGCATGATCTACCGCGGCCCCGGAATCGCCCGACGGGTGAATGAGGAGTTGCTGCACCTGTTGGAAAAGGAAGGATTTTCCCATGTATCGGAGGCCGTGGGAGTCGATGCGTAATGAGAGCAAAGAAGCGCATCAAATAAAAAGGCACGAGCCCGCGTCACCGGGTCCGTGAATTCATCTTCAGACCGAGAGATCGTCATCAGAGGAAGTCCGGTTCCCGTGCCGCGGGCATCGGACTTCTTGCATTTCTAACGGAGAATGATCGGCAGGATCAAGAGGAGGCGGATGGAGGGTTCCAGTAATTGTCGTGGTGGCGATCCAGTCACTCATTTCGTGTTTTTTTATTTTTATACTACCAATTACACCCTATGTACTATTCCAATTATTTCCCCCTTTCAATAAAATGGATCTGTCACATTCTGTAGAAAAAGGGGGGAAAGGGAACTGTTGAAGATTTTTAAGAATATGAAGGATGTGTTGTCTAACCGACGCGGTTCACAGGTCATAGAGTATGTGGCCGTCATGGCTGGAGCCGCTCTACTGGCCATCATCCTCATGGAAGTAATGGAAAGCGATAAAATCCAGAGCGCTCTCAAGGAGAAAATCGGTTGTGCCATTATGCAAGAAGCATGTGACGACGCTCCCATCGACGATGAGAACCCCGACAGCCGTAAATGGTTTGCATTACCCAAGATCGAGCTGCCACCATTGCCGTCTCCGACCAATTTGTTCTCCGACAAATCGGACTATGAGATCAATACGGCGGATTATCAGGGGACTGATCAGGATCAGCCGAATCTAACGCAATTAAATGTATCGGGTCCGAGACACAAACAAACTCCAGAAAAGGATAAAAGAAAATCACATCAAGCACTTGAAGAATTTTTTAAAGAAGAACGCAAAAGACCTCATGGGACAGCTGGAGAAGTCGATTTATCCGATGATCAACTAATGGCCGCTGCACAGTTGGCGTATGATGAAAAAGATGTCGATGTAGACGAGATGTTTAGGCGTTTAGGCGATGGTTGGGAAGAGGATGAAGATTTATTTATGGATGAGAAAGATGGTTTTCAAGGTAGGGTGTTGTTTAATAAAGATACAGGCGAAGTGATTATCTCATACAGAGGAACCGATCCTGGCTTAAAAGATAAAGCAGACCTTAAATCTAACTATCAATTAACGATAGGCGTCGATGCAAACCAAGATCAATCTGCCAGAGAGTTTTATCAACGGGCTTTGGCAAGTTACCAAGGGGACGAATACCAGGTGGTTCAGGTAGGACATTCACTGGGAGGTTATCTGGCACAAAAAATGGCATTGGAAAACAAAATCCCGACCTTCACCTATAATGCTCCCGGTGTCCAAAGCATGACTTTAAACCAACATCAAGCCAACCGATCAGGTATATATGATAATATTGTAAAAAGCTATACCATGAAAAATGATGTGGTTGGCACCTATGGAACCCATGTGGGGGAAGCATATGAATTTCATAAACAGGGTCCTGTAAAGGTGGATGATTATAAGCTTACGAATCGATCCAATAATCTCCCGGATGCAAGACTGGCAATGCTTCTCCGTGATCACTTTAAATCTCATGGTGTCGAAAAACTAGAGCCTTTCGCCGAGGAGGATGGTCACTTCGATTTAGACCGGTAGATAAAAGGGGACAACATCAGATCCCCGTTTCTGATATGGGAGGGAACGAATATGAAGCATGTGGCCATCGCCACCCTGTTATCCATCCTCTTCTCGGGTATTGGACAACTATACAACGGGCAACGAATCAAAGGGATTATCCTGATCATTGTTCAGCTGATACTCGGTCTGATTTTCTTGGGAAATGTGTGGCTTATGATGCTCTACGGGGTTATCCGCCTCGGTGCGGTTGTGGATGCATTAGTGGTCTCACTTTTGATGGTAAAAGGAACGATCAATCGTGAGTTTCTAAAAGGGAAACGTGCCGTTGCGGAGATCGGAATTGCACTGGTTGTCAGTTACGGTGTCCTACTGTCCTCTGCATTTACGGGAACGATGTTAATGATATGGATGCCGGGCAGCAGCGAGCCGCCGGAACCCTTGTCTGAGGTGAGGCAGGAAGCAAAAATATATCTGAAGGATAAGTACGGCGTAGAGTTTGGAACGGAGGAGCCCAGATATACTGCTGCAACTAGTACGTATCGTGTTAACGCTTATCCCAAAACAAATCCGGACCTTACGTTCACGGTGTTTAAGGTCGGTTCCAAACCTTTTGACGATACCTATGTAAACTCCTCTGTATCCAAACAAGCACGTGAAGAAATACAGCCGCTAATCGACCAATTGTATCCTGATGTCTGGATATATCGATGTAATGTAGGAGTTAACAATGCGCTAGATGATGATGTAGTGTTCAACGGTGAAGTAATGGATTACACCGAAATACGGGAAAGATATCCTGATAAATATACACAGCATGTAAAAATCAGTGTGATTAGGGATCTCGATGATCAAGGGAAACAAGAGGAAATGAAAAAAATATTAACGATTATAAATTATTTCAAAGAAAAAGGAATTAGAAAAGTGAATTTGTCAGTGTCGATTTATGCAGAGTCGCTGCCTGAAAAGCCGAGGAAAGAGAAAACGAGTTTAGGCAGTTATTATGAACATCTGAAATATAAAATTTCTTTGTCATCCAACGACATTGCTGAAATCGAAACAGTAGAAGATCTGGAAGAGCATTTACGGAAATTGAATTAACTTAGGTATCCTGCTTCGATGTAAAGTGAGATCTCTATAGCCTCCTTAGAAAACAGAACCCCGAAACAGAGAGACTGTATGACTGTTCGGGGTTCTATCATGGTATGAGATCCTTACCCCTTGTCTCACAACCATCATCTGTTATCTGGGGTTTCATTAAGGAGGATCACTCATGATCCATGTTATAATCGCCACCCTGTTATCCATCCTCTTCTCGGGTATTGGACAGCTATATAACGGGCAACGAATCAAAGGGATTATCCTAATCATCGTTCAGCTGATACTCGGTCTGATTTCCTTGGGAAATGTGTGGCTTATGATGCTCTACGGAGTTATCCGCCTCGGTGCGGTTGTGGATGCATTAGTGGTCTCGCTTTTGATGGAAAAAGGAACGATCAATCGTGAGTTTCTAAAAGGGAAACGTGCCGTTGCGGAGATCGGAGTTGCACTGGTGGTCAGTTATGGTGTCCAACTGTACTCTGCATTTACGGGAACGATGTTAATGATATGGATGCCGGGCAGCAGCGAGCCGCCGGAACCCTTGTCTGAGGTGAGGCAGGAAGCAAAAATATATCTGAAGGATAAGTACGGCGTAGAGTTTGGAACGGAGGAGCCCAGATATACTGCTGCAACTAGTACGTATCGTGTTAACGCTTATCCCAAAACAAATCCGGACCTTACGTTCACGGTGTTTAAGGTCGGTTCCAAACCTTTTGACGATACCTATGTAAACTCGTCAGTATCCAAACAATCTCGTGAAGAATTACAACCCTTGATCGATCAGTTTTATCCCGATGCCTGGATATACAGCTGCAACGTAGGAGTTAACAATGCATTAGATGATGACGTAGTGGTCAATGGTGAAGTAATGGATTACGCCGAAATACGAAAAAAATACCCTGATAAATATACACAGCATGTAGACATTATGTTGATTAGGGATCTCGATGACCAAGGGAAACAAGAAGAGTTGGAACGGGCTTTTGAGATCATACAGTTTTTCCAGGATCAAGGTATTCATGAAGTAACGTTTGAAGTGTCCTATTATGCAGAGTCACTGCCTGAAAAGCCGAGAAAAGAGAAAACCAGTTTAGGCAGTTATTATGAACATCTGAAATATAACCTCTCTGTGTCGTATGAAGCGGTTGCTGAAATCGAAACAGCAGCGGATCTGGAAGAGCATTTACGGAAATTGAATTAACACACAGGTATCCTACTCTGATTGGATCGCAAGGATTATGTATTCAACATGTATTAAAACCGTTTTTCCAGTTTAGGCGGCGAGAGCATTCAATAAAAGAAAACCCCGCCGATCATGGCGGGGTTTCCCACGTGAAAGATCCCATTGGGTCCGAGCTTCACAGCTTAGGGGGGAAAGCCGAGTTGCCCGGTTGATGCTAGCCGATCTCTTTTACTTTGGCGTTCCATTCTTTCAGCTTTTGATTCAGCTCTTTCAGCTCGTTGGCAATGTCACTCATTTTTTGTGCGTCTTTTGCTTCAGCAGCTTTCAGACCCTGCTCGGAAAGTGCGATATAATCCTCGACCAGCGCTTTCCCTTGTTGGTGAAGCTGTTTACCCTCGTTGGAGTCGGGGGGAGTCGTCTGTTCCAATTGGGACGAAGCGTTCTCCAGTTTTTGAATCCCTTCCTTGACCTTTTCTCCCCCCTGTTGCGGGTCGTTTGTCCAGGAAGAGAACCCCTGGCCGATCGTTTCAATCCCCTCATGGGCCAAGGCCATGGCATCCCGGGTGGCACTTGCCCATGTTCCGGTCTGTTCGGCGGCTTGCTCTCGTTGCCCGCCCGAAGGTTCTTCCGCAGATCCCGCATCCGAAGCGCTTTCGGAACATCCCCCGGCAATCAACAGCACCGGGACGAGGAGAGAAAGAATTCCCGCTCGCTTCCAAATCATGTGGGCCAAAGTGGGCTCTCCTTTCCGTCGGCAGTTTCGTTTACGCTGAATCGGTTTCCGCTTCCATCACTGTTCCGGTTGCTCTTCTTCCTCTTTCGGTTGGACCTCTCCCTCGATGATTTCCTTTTGTTGTTCCAAGGCATCCTGGGTATCCTCTACCTGCTTTTTGGCGGCATCACCGTAAGGGGCCGTTTCTTCTTCCGCCTTTTCTTTCACTTCATCGGCTTTTTCCTCTGCTTTATCCTTGGCCGTGTTCACATGGTCCTCGACTTTCTTTTGGGTTTCCTCGACCTTGCCTTCAGTGTGTTCCACCACCAGTGTCAGCGTTTCCTGCGTGTTCTGAAGATAATCGGTCGCCCAGTCCCATTCCTGGTTAAACAGATTCAGCGCTTTTTCGAAGGTCAGATTGGCCGCCTCTTGGGCTTTATCGGATGTTTGATTGGTCTGGTCCTGTGCATTGTCGACTTGATTCTGGGCTTCGTCGATCCCTTGGTTGGCTTCTTCCCTGGTTTGGTCGACACCCTGGTTCGCTTCGTTTTGCACTTGCTTTGCCGTGTCATTGACACTCTCTTTTACATCGAGATGATTGTCGGCGAATGCCGGTGTGGGAATCGCCAAACCGAACGCCAACGCAGTGGACAGGGAAAGAAGAATGCTACCTTTCACTGACAACCTCTCCTTTTTTGCAAGTTTTCAACCACAGTTAGAGTGTAACTGAACAAATCTCTTATCGTATATAAGCCAAAAACAAGGTTTTTCTTTAGTGCTTTTGTTTAAAAATTTGCGTTATTTCTTGGGATAATATACTATCTCTCAAACGAAAAATCCCCAAAAGGGTCGTACGATCCAATCTCTACCCGAACCACTTTCTTTTAACCGCCGTGAAGAAGTGTGAAAGTAGAGGAATATCCATCTTCGGATTCACATAAGAAACACCCACTTCCATTGAGAAAGTGGGTGTTTGCTTGATTTTAATGATGCAAACCCCTAAGGGCGTTTCCTCACTACTCCGTTGCCTCTTTCTTTTTCCGTTTGTTCAGCCGGCGCGTTGCCGGATCGAACCAGGAATAAACGATGGGAATCACCACGAGAGTGAGCAGTGTACTGGAGAGAAGGCCGCCAATCACGGCGATGGCAAGCGGCTGTTGGATTTCCGTCCCTTCTCCCAAACCCAGGGAGAGAGGAATCAACCCCAGGATGGTGGTGGTGGCCGTCATCAGAATAGGGCGCGCACGGGTCAAGCTGGCTTCCACAATGGCGTCATAGCTGGCCATTCCGCGGTCTTTCAACTGGTTGATATAATCCACCAGTACAATCGCATTGTTCACCACGATTCCAGCCAGTACGATCACCCCGATCATCGCCGTCACTCCCACCGGGGTCTGGGTGAAGAACAAGGCGAGTGCCACCCCGATCACCATTAGGGGCAGTGTCAAGATGATGACAAAGGGATATTTGAAAGACTCAAATTGAGCAGCCAACACCAGAAAGACAAACAATACCGCCAACCCGGCAGCCAGTGTCAAGTCTTCGAGGGCATCCTGAAACAGCTCGGCACTCCCCGTAAATTGGACATCCATCTCCGTGGGCAAACCGATTTCATCAAGCTTGGCAGTGACTTCCCGCTCCACGGTTCCCAAATCCGTATCGTCAAACTGAACCTGATACTCGATGCTGTCTTGCAAGTTGCTGCGATTGATGACAATGGGACCCTCTTCCACTTTCACGTCCGCCACTTCCGACAATTTCACATGGCTGTCGCCGGCCGTGGGAATCGGGAGGTCTTTCAGCTTCTCCGGAGACTGGCGGAATGTCTTCTCGTAACGAAGGAACACTTCATGGATATCCCTACCGTTCAGGTTCATCAGCGTGACCGTTTCCCCCCGTGTCGCTTCCGAGACGGCTGCAATCACTTGCGCCGGAACCAAGCCGTTGTCTTCCGCTTTTTTCCGATCCACCACCACTTGCAGCTCGGGGCGCGTCTCCTGGCGGGAATCGGTCACCTCCTGCACGCCTTCCACATCGAGAAGGACACGTCCCACCTCATCGGCCCACTCATCCAGGTCGGCGGCACTTCCACTGAGGGTAAATTCCAGAGTATTGGGTGCACCCGCCGCTTCAAAGGACGACTGTTCCCGCAACTCCACCTCCAGATCGGGATCCAACACCTCCAGTTTGGGACGGATCTCGTTCATAATCGAGCGGGTGGAGAGACTCCGTTCCTCCTGGTCGACCACATTTACATAAAATTGAGCAATATGGCGTCCGCTGTCTCCAAACATGGCGTTTTCATTCCGACCACTGCCCAGGGAAACTTGGAAGTGTTTGATATGGTTTTCTTCTTTCAGGATCGACTCAATGGTCTCCGTCATCTCATTGGTTTTGGATAATCCGGTGCCCGCCGGCATTTTCGCTTCAATGGTGAAAACTCCTTCATCCGCCGCCGGCAAATACTCCGTCCCCACCTGGCTGATCCCGTACCCGCCGGCACCCAGCAAGGCCAACGCCAGCAACACCACCAAGACCCGATGACCCAGAGCAAATTGGACCAGGCGCCGAAACAGGCGGTAGGCTTTCTGCCCATCCCGCTGTTTCTTCCAGCCGGTGTGCGGCTTCTTCATAATCTTGGATGCCATCACCGGCACAATCGTCAAGGATACCAATAAAGAAGCCAGCAAGCTGAATGAAACCGTGAAGGCGAATTCCCGGAACAATTGACCGACAATACCGCTGACAAAAACCATCGGCAGAAAAACGAAAATCGTGGTCAAGGTGGAAGCGGTGATGGCCGCCGCCACTTCACCCGCTCCTTTTGACGCCGCCTCTTGCGGCTTTTCCCCCATCTGCAGATGCCGGTATATATTTTCAATCACCACAATGGCGTTATCTACCAACATCCCGACACCTAAGGCCAAGCCGCCCAAAGTCATGATGTTCAGGCTGAAATCGGAGAAGTACATGAGTACAAAGGTGGTGATCACCGATACGGGAATGGCCACTCCGATGATCAAGGGACTGCGGAAGGATCGCAGGAACAAAAACAATACCAGCATCGCTAAAATGGCCCCGCCGATCATGGTGGTTCCCACATTGGTCACCGATCGTTCCACATATTCACCTTGGTCAAAGATGGTGATGACACCGATATCCCGCTCGTCTTTTAACCGCTCCAATTCCGCTTTCACGGCATTGGACACCTTAGCCGTATTGGCACCGGACTGTTTAAACACATTGATGCCCACACTGGCCTGTTGGTTGGTGCGGGTGATCACGTCTCGTTCTTCGGTGGCCAGTTTCACATCAGCCACATCATCCAAGAGGACCTTTTTCCCGTTGAGGGGATCAACCGCCACCGTCAGCTTTTTAAGCTCATCCAGATCGGTCAGCTCGGAAACAATCCGTGCGGTTAAGTCCTCATCCCCATCCTGGATAATTCCGCCGGGCTGACTCAGATTGGAAGCTTCAATCACTTCTTTTACATCCGACTGAGAGAGATTCCATTTCTCTAACGCATCGGAATCTAAGGTTACTTGAATCTGTTCATCCAACAATCCTGAGCTGTCGGCACTGGCCACACCTGGAAGCTTGGACAGCGCCTCAACGATCTCATCCACGTCTTCGGCCGAGGGTGCTTCTTCTCTGGATTCACCCAGCACCGACAATTGCATAATCGGAAAGGTGGACGGATCAAATTTCAAAAAATTAGGGGTATCCACTTCTGTCGGAAGGGGCGTTCGATTGATCCGGGAGATGACATCATTTTGAACCTGATTGATGTCCTGGGACCAATCAAATTCGAGCAGGATGAGTACAACCCCTTCCTGGGTCTGGCTCTGTATGTTTTTCAGCCCCGCCAATGTCCCCAGCTGCTGTTCCAGCGGATGGGTGACTTTGTCCAGCACCTCCTCGGGATCCGCTCCCTGATAGGAAGCCACCACAGCTCCCACCGGCGGCTGGATATCCGGCAATAAATCCATCTGCAGGTTGGTCAGGGAGACCACTCCCATAACCAAAACTAAAATAACGGCCACAGTCGTGAAGACGGGCCGACGAATCGCCGATCGGGCTAACCACATCCCTGATTCCTCCTGTGTCTCCTGATGACGTTCATATTAGTCCGTCCGATTCCCTGTCAGGAAGCCCGTTTATCCCATAGGCTACCCAATAGACCGATTAGCGATTGACTCGCTTATCACTTTTGAATCATCCCGTACAATGCTACATCCACCCACTCTTGAATGGATGCACGGTCGATCTTTTTCTCCCCTTGGACCGCTCCAAAGAGGATGCTGGCATAAAAACGCTCGGCCACCGGCGGCGAAACCCGGAGTTCCCCGCTCGATGCTCCTTTTTTAAACAAGTGTCGCAAAGGAAGCCAGATTGCATCTTCGTAATAGCCGTCGATCTCTTTATAACGATCCGGAAAAAGGACATGGGTGTCCCGGATGATAGTCTGATGAAAGTGTGTGATTTCAGGGTTCTCCGAAGCCAGTTCACACATACGAATCAATGCGGTAGACAGTTTGTCGGCCACCGTTTGTTCCGACTGCATGATGCCATCCATCACTTCTTTCCACCCGTTCAACGTCTGGGTGATCAACGTGACAAAAACATCTTCCTTATCTTTAAAGTAGTAATAGACCAAACCGCGGCCCAGTTCAGCCCGACGGGCGATCTCTCCCATTTCGGTGCCATGGTAGCCCTTTTCCCGGTAAACCTGGAGCGCTGCCTGTAGAATCTGGTCCATCCTTTTTTCCCTGATGCGACGATTCTGCTCCCTTGTCCGCGGCATCGACTCACTCCTTCGTACCATTGACTCTTCTGTCAATCTATATCCATTGTAACGTTTTCTCCTTTCAGAAAACAGAAATCTTCCTAACAGGATTGTGAACACTTAGGATTGGAATCGTCATCTGCAAAAGAGAAAGCGGTGCGAAAAACGAAAACACGGACCCTGGGGCTGACGCCCTAGGGTCCGTGTTTTCTTCAAAGCCCCCCCTACAATAGCGAGTCGCTGGAGCTCGCAGAATCTTCAGGGAGAGAGAGGGGCTCTTCTCGTTTGCGGATCAGACGGATCGGATTTCCCGCCGCCAACATGCCAGGGGGCACATCTTTGTTGACGAGGGAACCGGCCCCGATGACGGCACCGTCGCCGATGGTGACTCCAGGCAGGATGGTGGTGTTGGCCCCGATCATCACGTGGTTTCCGATCACCACATCTCCGATGCGGTACTCTTCCACCAGATACTCATGGGTTAAAATCGTCGTGTGATACCCGATAATGGTATTGCTCCCGATGCGGATGCGCTCGGGGTACAATAAGTCCACCGTCACCTTGAACGCAATCGCCGTCCGTGCGCCCACTTCCATATGGAGAAGACGTCGATACAACCAGTTTTTCCATGGGAAAACAGGAACGTACCGTGCCACCTCGTTGATGAGGGTATTTTTAAAGACGGTCCCAAAAGGGACCGTTCGGTACAATTGCCAGAGAGAGTTGCTGCCTGTCACAGGTTGACGCTCGGTCCGTCTCATGACCGTCCACTCCCGTCGACACCGGCAAGTCCAACGATGTCGTATAAATCTTCCATCCGATCCAACAGATAATCCGGCTCATATGCCTTCAGGGATTCCGCTCCATGGGCCGACCAAGCCACTCCCGCGCTGGCCGTTCCCGCCTTCTTCGCAGCCAGGAGATCATAACGGCTGTCCCCCACCATCAGAGCAGAGGCCGGATCCGCCCCGATCCGGCTTAAAGCCAAGCGGATCGGGTCCGGCGCCGGTTTGTCCCGATCCGCTTCTCCCTGACAAACGACGGTCGCCATCATAGACGCCAACCCGCACAAGTTTAACCCCATCTCCACCGTCATCCGCTGCTTGTTGGAAACGACACCGAGAAGGAATCCTTCCCGATGGAGGGTTTCCAAGACGGTATTTACTCCGGGAAACGCTTTTACATAGTCATCGTGATGAGCAACATTGTGCTCCCGATACGTTTGAACCATCGTTTCCACCCGCTCTTCCCCGCCAAACCGTCTCATCTGGTCGTGCAACGGTTCACCCAAGCTTGCCAGTACTTCTTTATCCCCATAAGGGAACGGGCCATGCTCATCCAGGGTATGACGGAAGGAGGCAAGGATGAGGCTGGTAGTATCCAACAAGGTTCCATCCAAATCAAACAATATGACGGGGTATTTCAAACCGATCCCTCCTGTGGAGCACGGTTGGACATATGCCCTTGCTCCGCTGAAGGCCAAAACCAGGCGATGCACAAGGTCATCAGAATGGCCACAATGATACGGATCAACAGGAGCGGCAAGACATCGATCCCGAGAGGAACAAAAATCAGCGTATCTTCCACCACGGCGTGGCATGCTCCCAGAAAGAGCACCATTATGGTCATATCCCGTTTGGTGAACCCTTTTTCTTTGGCTTGTTCGATAATCACCCCGGCCCCCATCGTCAATCCGAACAAAAGACCCCCGGCTATGATAATCGAGCCCCGGGCCTCCATCCCCAGCGGACGCATCAGGGGAACCATCCACTCTGCAAATCGATCCAACCAGCGCCAGTCCTTCATCATCTGGATCCCCATCATCAGCGGAAAGATAATGATGGCCAGTTGCAATATACCGGTTGCAGCGGTTTGCAGCGCAATCCCTGCGATCTCCATCCACCCTTCCGGCTGTGCTTCCCGCGGGGCGACCAAGCCGTATTGGGCAGCCGCTTCCCCACCCTGCCACAACCAGTGGATCATAAAGGCGGAAAGGACTGCCAGTGCCATTCGCACCCCCATCACTAATCCTGCACTTACTCCGACCCGGCGGCAAACCGCCGATTCCACAAACAGATTATGGGAGAAGCTGAGCATCACCGCCACGATAAAGACTTGCTTCACCGTTAAATCCAGGGTGAGAATGGCACCGATGGCGGCATACAGATTGAGCAGGTTGCCCAAAACCAGCGGGATGGCAGCTTCACCGGGCAACCCCATCCACGACATGGCCGGAGTCAAGATCCGTACCAACCAATCGATCACTGGCGTGTGTTGCAGTAAACTGATCGCCAATGTGACGGGGAATATGATTTTTCCCAGCTCCCAGGTGGTTCTCCACCCGGAAGTCAGTCCTTTTCGCCAGTCGACCCGTTTCATCCGGCAACACTTTCCTTCTTATCGTTGTAATACGGTTCACGGGATTGGCCCCATGCTCTGCGGACCACAATCCAGGCAATCCCCAGCAGGACCAATGCCAGACTGACCAGTTGGGCGATGCGGATATTGCCGTCCGCCATCATCCCGGGCTCAAACAACACCAGCATCGGTGACCACAATCCGTTGATCAACGAGACAAGCCATCCCGGTCCGTCGAAGGTGAGGCTGTCCATTCGCAACCCTTCGATGAAAAAACGGCCCAGGGAATACCAGATCAAGTAGGTGAAAAAGATCTCACCTCGACGGGGGTTGATTCGGCGCAGAAGCAGCAATAGCCCGAACCCGACGAATGTCCACAGGGATTCGTAGAGAAAGGTGGGATGGTAATAGATGCCCTGAATGTTCATCTGTTCAATGATAAATTCAGGCAGCATCAGCCCTTCCAAAAAAGAACGGCTCACTTCCCCGCCATGGGCTTCTTGGTTCATAAAGTTGCCCCAGCGTCCGATACATTGTCCGATGATGATACTGGGCGCCACGATATCTGTCAGGTGTAAAAAGGAGATATTCCGCTTCTTTACAAAAACAGACGCAGCTAAAAGCGCCCCGATGAGGCCGCCATGAATCGCCAGCCCACCTTTCCAGATGGCAAGAATGTCACCGGGGTTCTGTGAATAGTACCCCCATTCAAACGCCACATAATAAAGCCGTGCACCGATAATGGCGGCGGGAATCGTCCATATGATCAAATCCAGGAACAATTCCGAATCAAAGCCGTGGCGCCTGCCTTCCCGAATGGCAAGCCACAGCCCGAACAACACCGCGGACCCCATAATGATCCCATACCAGTGGATTTGAATCGGTCCCAATGACACGGCAACAGGGTCGAGCACCTGTGCAAAACCCATGCGAACGGCTCCTCCTTTTGATATGTACCTATACTCCAAACTCCATATTCCATTGTAACCTACTTGACAGGCAATTGAAACGCGCCCCGTCATCGGCCGGGGCGCGTTTCTTCAATCCAGCTCATCGCCTTCTTCCAAGCTTCGGCTCAGCTGTTGCGTAAAGGATTGGGCTGCGTGATAGCCCATCTTTTTTAAGCGATAGTTCATCGCCGCCACCTCGATAATGACAGCAAGGTTGCGTCCGGGACGGACGGGCACCGTTAAGAGCGGAATTTCCGTGTCAATGATGCGAATGCGTTCCTCATCCAAACCAAGGCGATCATACTGCCGATTTTCCTGCCATGCCTCCAGCCGTACCACCATGGACAGCTTTTTAAACTCCCGGACCGCCCCGGCACCGAATAAGGTCATCACATTAATAATACCCAGCCCTCTAATTTCCAATAAATATCGAATCAACTCCGGTGCGTGGCCCACCAGGGAATCCTCTTCTGTCTGACGGATCTCCACCGCGTCGTCAGCCACTAAGCGGTGTCCGCGCTTAACCAGCTCCAACGCGCTCTCACTCTTTCCGATCCCGCTGCTGCCCACAATCAATACACCCACACCGTAAATATCCACCAGTACGCCATGCATGGTGGTGGTGGGGGCCAGTTTTTTCTCCAGCCAGTTGGTCACTTTGCTGGTGAAACGGGTGGTGGAATTGTTGGTCCACAAGATGGGAATTTGATTCTCGGCGGCGGCCTCCATCAGTTCCTCCGGTGCATCCTGTCCCCTGGTGATGCAAAAGCAGGGCGTTTCATCCTGACACAACCATCCCAGCCGTTCTTTCCGTTCCTGCTCCGGCAGACCCGAGATAAAGGTCAGCTCTGTCCGCCCCAACATTTGCAACCGTTCCGCCGGGTAATAGGTGAAAAAACCAGCCAGCTCCAAACCGGGCCGGTATAGATCGCTCGTTGTCAGTTTGCGGTTCAAACCATCTTCCCCGCTTAATACCTTTAAATCAAACTGATCGACCATTTCTTTGACGGTGACTGATGCTGCCATTTGCCAGACCCCTTTTCCCGTTTCCCCTATGATAACAAATATGGGGCGGCTGGCGTAAACCCAGCCGCCCCGCCCGTTTTTAAAAAACGGCTTCTTCCGTCTCCTTGTCGAAGATGTGGGCTTTATTCATATCAAGTGCCAGGTTGACTTCATTGCCGGCGGCGAATTGGGTGCGAGCCTTTACCCGTGCGGTCACCCATTTGTCTGTGATTCCGCTCAGGTAGAGGTACATCTCGGAACCCATGTTTTCCGCCACTTCCACTTTGGCTTTCACCTGACTATCAGGGGATGATTCCAGGAAGATGGGTTCATCGTGGATATCCTCCGGTCGGATGCCGAAGATGACCTCCTTGCCGATATATCCCTTCTCCCGCAAGGTTTTGGCCCGCCCTTCCGGCAACTGGACACGCAAACCATTGCTCTTGAAAGAAATGCTTCCTCCTTCTTCCACCAATTCGCCCTCGACGAAGTTCATCGACGGGGAACCGATAAAGCCGGCCACAAACACGTTAGCAGGGTGATGATAGATCTGGGTGGGTGTATCCGCCTGTTGAATCACACCGTCTTTCATCACCACGATCCGGTCGCCCATCGTCATGGCCTCCGTCTGATCGTGAGTCACATAAATGACGGTCGTTTTCAAGCGCTGGTGCAATTTGCTGATCTCCGTGCGCATCTGCACCCTCAGTTTGGCATCCAGATTGGACAGCGGCTCGTCCATCAAAAACACTTGCGGTTCACGGACGATGGCCCGGCCAAGCGCGACCCGTTGCCGCTGACCACCGGACAATGCTTTCGGCTTCCGATCCAGAAGATGTTCAATATCCAGGATTTTAGCCGCTTCCTTCACCCGTTTATCGATTTCTTCTTTTTTGAATTTACGAAGTTTCAGGCCAAACGCCATATTCTGATAGACATTCATATGGGGGTACAAGGCATAACTTTGAAAAACCATGGCAATATCCCGGTCTTTGGGGGCCACATCGTTTACTTTCCGATCCCCGATATAAAGCTCTCCTTCGGAGATTTCCTCCAGACCCGCCACCATTCGCAGGGTAGTGGACTTTCCACAACCGGAGGGGCCGACCAAGACTAAAAACTCCTGATCCTTGATGTCCAGGTGAAAGTCGGAGACCGCAGTCACATCACCGCTGTATCGCTTATATACGTGGTTCAGCTTCACTTGTGCCATCGATTGCAACCCCTTTCATCACTCTCAGGGTTTATTGTAGCGCATTCGCGTAAAGCCCCACCATGTCCAAAGAGAACAAAAATAGAAGCGGTCCCTTGGGCAATTTGCCTAAGAGCGCTCCCTTCCGGTCAACAGCAAAACGAGCTTTACCCGCAGCGCATCCTCAAACTGGCGGACATCAAGACCCGTTTCCTGCTTCAGCCGATCCAAGCGATAAATCAGCGTGTTTCGGTGGAGAAATAAGCGTCGGGCCGTTTCACTCACATTCAGGTTCTGTTCCAGAAAGACATGTAATGTTCGCCGCAGTTCCTCCTCCCTCCAAAACGGAATCGGCGATACATCATCCAGAAACCGTTTCAGCTCGCGGTCGTCCACTGTACGAAGCAGCCGTTCCAACGTTAGATTCCAGGCCGCAAATGCGGATTTGGACGGATGAAAACGGCGGCCGATATGAACCGTATCCCGGAGAGAGGAAAGGGCTGAAGGCAACTGTTCCACCGCTTCTACCGGTGCATGAACGGCCACTGTTACCTCTTCCCCCGCTTCTGTGGCAATCGCTTCCGCAAGCCCTTGGGCCGCATCGAGCCATGCTGATTCAATCGAAACCTCATCTCCGTCCAGCAAGGACTGGGACACCATTAACAGGCGCTCTCCCTCCTGCAAAGACAATAACCAGGAATCCCCTTCAAAAAAACGGGCGATCACCTCGTCACTCCCTTCCCGCCGCCCCCTCTTTTCCAAAATGAGAAAAGGAACTCTCGACTCCCACTTCCCTGACGACGGGGCAGGAGGAGACGTGAAATCCCCGGGATTCCGCAACCAATGCGCCAATCGTTCGCAAAAGTCAGTCGGCTGAAAGGGATCTGATAACCGTTCACTCAACCACACACGCAGCAGCGAGCGCTCCCGTATGGATAAGGTTTCTCCCACCACCAACAGCCAATCCGCTCCCTCCATCCGAAAAGGAAGGACGGTGATTTCCAGACGTTCCCCCAGGTCGGTGGAAGCGGGAACCCGTTCCACGCGAGCGTCCAACGCCTCTTCCAACACACTTCGGATCTGTTCCCAATCGCTCATGCCAACACCCTTTCCATCCTCCCCTATAGTATATCCAAAAATAAAAAAGGAGGGGCAACCCCTCCCCTTTGTCTCTCGCTTACGATCGCAGCCCCTTCCAAATGCCGTTTAACAACCAGGAGATCACACTGACCAGAATCGACCCGAGGAGAGCACCAGTGATTCCCTGCACCTCGAACCCTGCCACAAAGGCTCCCGTCAACCAGAACAAAAACGCGTTCAGGATAAAGATGAACAAGCCCAAGGTGAGGATCGAGATCGGCAAAGTCAAAAAGACGAGGATCGGACGAATAAACGTATTGATAATCCCCAATACAATGGCCACGAGCAGGGCCGTCCCGTACCCGGAGACATCGATTTGCGGGATCACCTGAGCGGCGATCAAAACAGCCAAGGCATTTAAAAGCAGGCGAACAATCCAACCCATCGATGATTCCCCCTCTCTATGGTTTACAATATAGTCCTACCCTGTTTTGATGGCGAGAATAGCAGATTTCTACCCTATTATGTCTGACATATGGAAGAAAAAGACCCATCCCTCCCGTCCTGTTCAACTGGATTTCCTGAAGGATGATATGCGGTAGGAGCCGATAAGGTTCCTTTCATCCAGGCCCATCTAGCGTAAATTACAGGCTCCCACTCCATTTTTCCTCATGATCATCGCGTGACTGGTATCACCCTATCTCTCCCGGGAAATCCTGGTCACATGGCTCTCCCTGATGATCGCCTCCCACTAATGAAAGACCTGCTGTTCTCACAGCAGGTCTTTTTTGTCTTCATCATG